>JAQZBD010000302.1 GCA_029239235.1 Herbinix sp. | reverse complement strand
TATCTCATTCGACCCTTGAAATACTTCCGCTTCCGGAATAACGATCATATAGATAAAGCCTGATTCATCGCATTTATTATATGTAACAATCATATTGATATCCTTAATCTTTGTCGTAAAGGTATCTGCATCAACTGATTCTGCTCGTCCCGCAACCTCTTCGAATACTGGATCCTTTTCGCTTTGTATCACCTCCTCATAAGAAAGGGGTGAGATCAGGCTTCCATTGGCAGCTATTAAATAGGAGACATCGTCTTCACCAATTTTAACCTTGGATAGCATGGCTTGAAATGCATTATAGTTTAATTCGATTTTAACTGCTCCTGCTACCTTATTATTGGAATAATAAGAGCTTTTAACAGCTTTTCCGACAGTCAGATATCCGTTATTGACATACATGTCGGATTCATCACCCTTTAGCCAGGTCATGTCGCTGCTCTCGATCAGCTTTTGATACACTGCAGTTTTACGTATATCAGTAATACCTTCCGGCATGCTATTATTAGGGCCGATAAGATCACCAGTAACATAAAGCAAGGATATATTACTAACAAAGCTATTCGTGATTGTAATGCTTTGTATATCCTTATCCAGAGCCTGCATCAGCTTTCTCCTGTTCAGACTCCACTCTGCCTTTTCCTTCTCACTAAGTCCATCTTTTGGTTCAAGATTTTTTGCTACATCCTGAAATGCATTACTTAAGGACACCTGTAAAAAAATTTGATTAATCCGATCCATCTCTTGATCGATCATATCTGAGGTTTGCTCTGCTAATGCGGTTTTGGACTTCACAGACTGTTCCTCAAGAGCATTTTTTGATATGCTCGTGGCCATGATACCAATAATTAAAATTGGTACAATAACGACGATTGATATTACAATAACCAATTGCTGCATTAAACTTATTCGTTTTATAATACTTCTCATTAGTATGTCCCCCATCAATCTTATTACTAATGATTATACTATAAAGCATAATATTCCACAATAATATATGATAAATATACTATTTTTTCGGAAAATGTACCAATTTCTTAACATGTTTTGATATGAATGATCTTTTAGGATTATTCTGCTTCTCGTCTGCCTTGATTTCTGTACTCCTTCGGTGTTAGTGCAACATATTTTTTAAATTGAACGGAGAAATATTTATAATCACTATAACCGATCATTTCTGCAATTTTATAAACTTTATAGTTCGTGTTTACCAGTAGTTTTTTTGCTTCCTGCATGCGAAGCTTCTGAATATAATCAATATAAGTAATTCCAGTCACTTTTTTAAACAGAAAACTAAAGTAGGTTTCTGACAGGTAAACATATTCACTAATCATTTTCAAAGTAATTTTTTCACTTAAACACGCTGCAATATAAGCCTTTGCTTTATCAATAATGATACGTTGTTCCTTAACGTCCAAGGGATCAATTGTTTCATCAATTGCTTTAGCAAGTGCCACCATCACATTTACAATATACGTTTCCAGCTCCTTTACCGTTAACGCCTCTTTTACAAATTCATTATAATCATCACCGATGATTTTCTCCATCACTCCTGTACTGTTCATAATCTTTGATTGAACCATTAATTTAAGAGCGATACAGTAATTTTTCACAATTTCAGGCAGCAAATTCTGCTCTATGAGCGCCTGAAACATGGCTGCCAGATACCTCTTTGTATCTATATGATTTCCATTGCTGATGGCAACAGCCACATGTTCCATCTCTTCCGGGTAAAACCGAATAAAATTCTGTTCATATTTTGACTCATTATTATCCTGATAAACCTGAACCTTTTGTTCTCCAAGATAAAAATTATTCTGAATTGATTTTTTGGCCTGACTAAAGGATTTGGCGATATGGTGAATTGACGGATAGCTTAAGCCAACACCAATGGTATAAGGCACCGTTACATTCTTGAACAGGCAGTTATGAATATTTTCACTAATGCTCTCCAAGCAGGGAATCATAATTGTTTCCTGCTTCTCTATTGAGGGAAAACAAAATACAAAATCAATAGTATCATAATCTTCTACAATATAATAAACATTATCCAGGTTACTAAGTTCCTCTTTGATAATATTTCGATAGGAGAAGGTCAGCAATCGCTTATCCGTTCCCCAGGAGGATTCTAATTCTCCAAATATACTCTTACGATCAAATTTGATCGTAGCTGCGGCAAAATAATGCCCGGTAAAATCTAATTCCAAGGACGTGGTTTTCTCCTCAAAGTCCTTGAACAGACTGCTATCCCCTTCTAACATGGACTGTAAAAATTCGTTGCGAAGTGTTTCATATCCAGCATTTACATAGATATTACTATAATAGATCTCTTCTTTGACTTCCCTTTTTTGATCCATACTTTCCTTCAGCGAGGTGAAGGCATCCAGCAGTTTTTTCTTATTCGTTGGCTTTAATAAATAATCAAAGGCTCTAAAACTAATTGCCTGACGTGCATATTCAAATTCGGCAAATCCGCTTAAAATTATAATTTCAATATCCGGATACAGTTGTCTTACTATCTTTGACAGCTCCGTGCCGCCCATAATCGGCATTTTAATATCTGTCAGTAAAACATCCACCTGTGTATTCTCGAGTTGTTCCAAAGCAGCTTTTCCATTTGCACTTTCCGCTACGACTACAAATCCCAAGGATTGCCAGGGAATGCTGTTCACTATACCTCTACGTATCATATCTTCATCTTCTACTACCATCAATCTATACATAGATTACTCCTTAATTGGGATACACAGACTTACTGTAGTACCTTCGTTTATTTTAGATTTAATATTTATACCATAAGGCTCGCCAAAGTATATCTTAATTCTTTGATTTACATTTCTCATCCCAATACTATCTCCTACTCCAAGAATCGAGCTATTCATCTTTAGCGTAATTCTGTCACAAACATCCATTTCCATACCCTTGCCGTTATCCTTTATCTCAAAGACAATCGTATTTTCCTCTTTCCTTCCTGTTATATGAATAATTCCCCCTCCCGTGGTTCCTCCAAACCCATGCACAATACAATTTTCGATAATGGGCTGAAGAATAAGCTTTACTGTTTTATAATGCACAATTTCAGAATCAATGTGCCATTGTACATCAAATTGGTTCTTATGCATGATCTTTTGCAGACACACATAGCTTTTTACATTCTCAATCTCCGTACTGATGGTAACAAAGGCTCCCTTCTCAGATACACTGGTTTTAAAGAATTCGCCCAGTGCTGATACCATTTCTCCGATTTCCTCATAATGTAACGGTATCTTCCTCTTTTATTACTAATAAATCATCCTTATTAATTCGCTCCATTCGGCCTAGCAACCGATTCAAAGGAATCCTGATACTTTCATTTACTAAATAAATGATTGTTCCTGAGGCAATTAAAACCAACAGAAATATTAATATTGTTGTAATCAGCCCCAATAAATCATATTTTGTCCTAATAAAGGTATTCTTTACATTAAGTCCGGTATCTGAAATCGGCGTTGTAACTTCATATAACAAATCCGAAGCCTCAAACTCGGAACCGGCGACTATTCTGCCCTGACTATCTGTAATTGCGATCTTTTGTTTTGATGATCCGACTGCATTGTTTAATATCTCTTCCAGCTCTTCCAGATTGATCAGTACCACATACCTTGCTTTTAATCCGCTGGAATAATCAATCTCGACATTCTCCGTACGGCAAAGTACCGGCTGCTTACCATAGTCAAGGTAATACCAGCCTAAATCATCCTTCAGCCTGCTTCTGATTTCCTCGATGTCGATAAGTGCTTTACTGTATAAGAACGGTGTTCCATCCTCAAAAAAGATAGCAGTATAATCGATCTCATCCTGTGTGGATACAATGCTTGCTATCGTGTTCTCAATACGGTTACTCACCCCTTCGGTCTGATAGAAGGGGGAGGTGGCGTATAAATACATATCCGTTAAAATATCATTGTTTTCTTTTAAATATTTAAATTTCAGCTCCAATTGCTCAAACATGTCGTTGACACGGATATTAGATTCATAAGCAAAGTTCTTATAATTACTCTTCAAATTATCGTTATAGTACAAGAACTCGACAATTGCACTGATGATAATCATGATCGAGATAGGAATAACACACAATATAATAAATGCGTAAGAGAGCCGTCTGCGTATCGAGATTTTTCTTAAGAATCTTACAAACTTATCCATATTGTTTTTTACCTTCACTTCCCAGGTCTTTATACACCGGCATGGTTACCCTGATTACTCCCAGCTCATGATCTAAGACAACGCCAAAGTCCTCCCCATAATACAGAGTAAGTCTTTCATCCACACTGCTAATGCCCCTTGTATTCAAATCCGTCTTCTTTTGTAAACCTAGGAAATACTCTACTGCATGACCTGTCATAACTACTCTGATGGTATCGAGTTGTTCAACGATTGAGATGCTGATATCTATTTGAGTTTCAATATCATCCAGGTTGGTCGAGATCACATCCTCCACGATTGGATGAATCGCTAATTTTATGATTTTGGTATGCCGTAAGGCCATGGATACATCCCAATAATTCACGATCCGATTACCAAAACGTTTATTCTGTAAAAATATATAGTTATTTACGCTTTCCACCTCATTATCAATGGTGACATACTCCCGGCCTTTAATAATGATTACTCTTAAATAATTGCCCAGTGCATTTACTATTTCACTGATTTCCTCGTCCCCCTCCAGCTGTCCGTTCCAATAGATGGATTCCAGGGTGTTGTATAGGAAATGTGGGTTAATCTGCTGCTGTAGGGCGGAAAGCTCGGCTTCCTTTCGAAGCTCTCGAAGCTTCGTCTCCTGTAATTTGATTTCATATTGATTTTGAAGTGCGTCTACAAGATTACGACTCATATTGTTAAAGCCTTCAATTACTGTATGGTATTCATCATCACCATCATCTTCAACAAATTTCTCAACCTCCGGCTTTTTCATTTCCTCCATCAAACGATTGATAGGACCGGTGATACTTTTTGTAAATAGTATGGCAAAGGTAAACGCTAATACTGCAAACAATACCGCCGTGAATAAAGTAATAGCAAACTGGATAATCGCTGATTTGAGCAGGGTTTGCATACTAATATGATTCACAATGGTTAAATTCGTGTTTGAAATTGCTTTTGATATGGAGACGGAAAGCATCTTGTCTCCGCTAAAGGTTGATCCTACCAGCTCTTCATTGGAGGCACTGATAATGATATTATTCTCATCAATAATCATTACCTCATTCAAAAGATTTGTAACATTCTCATAGCAGACCTTATTAAAGTAGGATAAATCCAAGGCTGAAACAATATTTCCGACACACACATCGTCATCACTATATATTCCCCTTGTTAAAATAACATAGCTGTCCTGGTCAACCGGAACCTCCTTGGGGCTAACAGTCATTAGTACCTGCCTTGCATCCATAGATAGCAGCTTACTGGTGGAAAAGTCTCCACTCGACACAGGGGATGGATAATAGAAATATGAATTATTAACTGAGATCAGCTCACAGGTGTTAATTGCACCGCTGGCACCAAAGGTACTGCCCAGCACCAGTCGTATATGGTTTTCAATATCACTTTTTTTATTCCAGTCAACCTTGTTATATATCATAAGATCATTAATGATCTCAGGATTTGAAGCTACTTCTTCCAGTAAATTCGTATGAGAGAACATATAGTATGAGATATTATTGGCAATCTGAGAGGACGACTCCTGTAGAAAGGTCTTTGCCTCCTGCTCATTTTTAGAAAAGGAATACACAGCATTATAACCACCAATCAAGAGTATGGGTAAAACGAACACATAAATAAAACACCAGATTAGTCGTCTGTAGATACTGTATTTATATAATTTATTTAAGCTCCAATCCTTTATCCTGCTATAATATCTGCTAATCATGTAAGCTCCCGTATGCCGCCATAGACGACCCTCAAATTTACTTGTTGTATTGAAATCCCCATATTTTCTCCGCGATATACGACGAATGCCTAATATCGTTGCTGTTGTCCGTATTAATAATATAGGGTGGAATTGTTACTTTTGCCTGATTGTCTGTAATGCTGATATCACATACCTGCCAGTAGGTATCTCCGTAAAAATATGCTCCTTCCGGAATCGGTTTATCTGCCAGAACATAGTTTGCCAACAGATCCACTGTAATATTGCCATATGCTATCACATCCTGGGCTACTGCGGAATCTGCATAACCCTTATTAATTAGATCCACAAAATATGGCTCAGCATCAATTGTCACAAGAATAATATGACCCTCTTCCCAGTTCGGGTACCAGTGCTTTGCTTCCTGCAGTGCCTCCACCAAGCCCCTTCCCGGATGCTCACTGGAACAATGAACTGCATCAATCTGGATTCCTTCCTCAAAGGCCTGTAAAAGCTGTTCCTTTACCAGCTCCGGCTTCCCTTCTGTTGCTCTTGCCAGATAGGTGATATTCGGATATTGATTTATCACGGCTTCAAAGCCTTCTTTTCGAAGTCTCCAGGCATTACTCGTCAGTTCCCCATATGCATTAAAAACCGTTCCTTTTGCCTCTCCGTATTTATTAATTAACTGCTCCACAATGGCCTCTGCTGCCATTTGTCCCGCTTTATAATTATCAAAACTCACATCGATTGCCAATTTACCGCCAACCGCATTCGTATCGATGGTACACATCGGTATCCCAGCTTCATTGCCTCGAAGAATCACTTCCTCAATGGAAATACTGTCTATTGCTGTAGTTATGATGGCATCCGGCTTTTGTTTAAGAAAATTCACAATTTGCTGATTCTGTCTCATAGGATCATAATCAGCTACCGAGCTCTCAAAAACCCATCCTCTTTCCTCTACCGCCTTTTTGACGGCCTCGTTCATTATAGTATAAAAATAGGAGTTCAGGCTCTTATGGGCAAATGCGATCGTAATAGGCTTTTCCCCGGTATCAGTAACATCCTCTGTTATCTTATGATCAGAATTAATTCTGGCACATGAGGATAACATCACCATACATATTATGAAACCTATTAGAAATATACTGCGCCGCATTTTGACACCCTCCGCTGCTGTTTTATCCATTTACAT
>JAQZBD010000301.1 GCA_029239235.1 Herbinix sp. | reverse complement strand
ATACAGACAAGTGGGTATGCTTTCTCACTTAAATATGTTAAACTTAACAAAAAGGAGGTGTCGGACTTTTGAAAGATATTCACAGAATAGAAATTCACAACGGTACCAAGGAAGAGCTTCTGCCGGATCTGACGCCGGATTTCCCATGTATTGCTTCTCATGTTGAATTTGACAAATATTCCGGACGTTTTGTTCCTTGGCATTGGCATAAAGAGGTTGAATTATTTTATTTAAAAAGCGGTGTACTGGAATATTATACACCTCAAGGGAAAGTTGTTTTTTCCGCAGGCTCCGGAGGGCTGATTAATTCTAATGTACTGCATATGACAAAACCGCTGGATCACAATACAGTGCAGCTTCTGCATATATTTGATACCTCGTTCCTAGGCAAACCGGGAAGCCGGATTGAACAAAGATATATCTCTCCCATCCTATCAGCCTGTCAGCTGGAGATTCTTGCGCTGTATCCTGATACTCCCTCACATGTTCCATTATTAAATATACTTCGGGAGTCCTTTGACCTTTCGGAAAATGATTTCGGGTATGAAATGAAGCTTCGTTCCTCATTGTCTGACCTTTGGCTTCACTTCCTATCCCTGTCCCTCCCCTTACCAGCGGAAAATGAGAATTATAACAAGTTAAATGATAAGATAAAGGTAATGATGACCTATATTCATGAGCATTACTCAGAGAAAATATCTATTGCGGACATAGCTGCTACTGCATTTTCCAGTGAACGTGAATGCTTTCGAACCTTCCATGACTGCTTTCATATGACACCGATCGATTACCTAACCAACTATCGTCTGGAAATGGCCTGTCATATGTTGACAAAAAGCAGGGAAAAGATTACCTTTATCAGCCATGCCTGCGGCTTTGGAAGCAGCAGCTATTTTGGCAAAGTATTTCGTGAACAAATCGGCTGTACTCCCTTTGAGTATCACCAACAATGGAAGAACAATCATATGAAATGGCAGAATAATAATATATAATGGCAGAAAAAAGATATTTATTTAAAAATGATTGCACTATAATGATATTTATTAAGGTGATAGAGCAATCTAAGAATTTACCCTATTGCAATCACCATATAACAACATTTTAAAATGGAGGATAAACAATGGTAAAACTAAATATCTTTAATATGAAACGCTTTTTAGAGACAGTAAACGAATGCAGCGGATCAATTAATCTGCTGCATCCGGACGGAAGAAAAGTAAACATTAACAGGCAGTATGATATTCAGAATGATCTGTTGCAAAAGTATCGAAAGAATAATAATTGGCTGAAGCTTTCCCTGGATATTCCCAGCATGAAAGATTATCTTCGTATTGTGTACTTCACAATTGGAGACTGCTAAGCAGAAGATGTTATTGTACTTTCTTCATTGCTTACTACCTGCTTTTATACCGCTATCTTTCTGCCTCCACCATAGTTTTAATTTTGGCTCCGGAAGGCAGCGCACTCATAACAGTTTTTTCCCAGGGAGCTCCCTTTTCATAATCCATAATAACGATTGTTCCATGGTCATTCTGTGTTCTAATTAACCTGCCACATCCCTGCTTTAATTGAATCCCCATTTCAGGATAATCAACTGTTACAACTGCATCTAATCCTAGTTCCTTTGCCTCTTTACGTCGAACCTCTATCATAGGATCCAGTGTTGGAAAAGGCAGCTCCCATACAATCAGCAAGGTTAATGCTTCCCCAGGCACATCAATTCCTTCCCAAAAATCAGCTCCAAACAATACCGAAGTCTCCTCCTCTCGAAACTTACGTATAAGATAACCTCGATCACCTTTATCTTCCCATAAAATCTCAAAAGGTAACTTATATGCACCTAATCTTGTTCTAATTTTTCGAACCTCTTCCATGGAATTTGTAAGCACAAGAGCTCGTCCCTCATTTTGTAGTAATAAAGCTACTAAAGTTTCAATTTTATGGTTAAAGCTATTTTTTATATGCTTAGACGGTTGGTTTAAATAGACAACTACTTGCTTCTCTAGATCAAACGGGCTTCCAACCATAGAAGTGGATGCTTTCTTTAATCCCAGTGTTCTTAAAAAATAATCAAATTTACCTTCGTTACTTAAGGTTGCAGATGTAAAAACCACAGGCAGTCCCTTCTGAAACAAATGCTTTTCTAATCGTTTATTTAGCTGCTTTGGAACAACCCAGAAACTACCATCCCTTTGATCAATCCAAGGTATTACATCCGTACTTTTATTCCTGCAAAAGCTGTCCAACGCTCTCATAGCTATCTCTATTTGTGCTTCAAATACTTGTATTTGATCAATTGATAATAATTCAATATAAAGTTCTTGTTCAATTTGCAATTCCAAAAGAAGATGATCCATTTTCTTATGCAATATACTTGCTGTTTTCAATAAGTTATCCGTGATCGAAATAGATAATCGATCTGAACTTTTATCTGATCTCAAGTTCTGATGTAAATTCATAAAAAAATCATGAAATGCATGTTCCATTGCAACCGCCGCCGATAGAAAAGCTTCCCTAACATCATGGAGGTCTTCGATAGTCTGAATCATATTCTCGATCTCCTCCTGATTGATATGATGTCCCGCCTGCATAGCTGCAGGAAGCAGTACTTTATGTCCCTCATCGAAAATGACTGCGCAGTAGCTTGGAAGTATCGGTAATTTTCGATTTGCAATTCTATCATCACGAGTCCATAAGTCATTAAAAAAAATCTCGTGATCTGCAATAATTAAATCTCTTGCAGGGCGATAATGTTCTCTTGCTTTCACTAGCTTGCAAAAACCGCGGTTGGAACAGGAATCACAAGCCATAGACTCATCCCACCCAATCCATCTCCACACACGATCCGGTACCGTCGGTATTTCTGAGCGTTCACCCCGTTTTGTTTGATTGATCCACTGGGTTATCTCTTCCGACATCGTGCTTAATTCTTCCGTCGTACCATTCACTTTAACGTCACAAATATATTGACGTGGATCTTTTGCCATTCGAGCATCGATCTCTAAATCAAGTATCTTTGAAAGGGTCATAATATCTCCCTCGTGTCCGGCAAGCTGTTCTTGAAGGGCTGTGGTTGCACACGCAATCACCACCGGCTTCCCACTAAAGCGAGCAAACGCTATTGCTGTGAGTAAATAGGCAAATGTTTTACCTGTACCAAGTCCGGCTTCTGCTATGTGAACTTTTTTATTGCAAAATGCATCCGCAAACTGAAATGCAGTAAATATTTGTTCTTCTCGGACTTCATATCCGTAGTTTGGGAGGATATCGTAAAAAATGTCGCCGATCCATTCCATCAATTTTGCTTGAAACTCTTCTTTACTATTATAATCAAACGGCTCTTTTATTCTTGCGCACATATGTCTATATCTCCTGTAGGGCTATCTTTTTTTATTCAGAATACACAGTATATTTCATATTGGGATTCTTAGCAATATTAAATTATATTATTTTCCTTCTGTTTATGGTTTTATCTAAAAAAAGCCGCCACATTTCTGTGACGACTTGAGAAAATCCATATTGACCCTTGGGATGTAATTACCATTTTTCATAATGAACACGTTCTGGTAGATAACGGTCAACAAATTGGTTTTTTTGACCATCCGGGTAACCTACAGAAATTAAAGCAAAGGGGCGGATATTGCCTGGGAGCTCGAATAACTTTCTAACATTTTCAGTAACAAAATCAGCGGTGGCTACTCCTAACCATACCCCGCCAAGTCCCAGATGAACAGCTTCCAGCAACATGTTCTCGGCAGCAGCGCCCAGATCCTGTTCCCATCCGGTTGGAACCCTCAGCTTGCTTTCATCAGCCAGCAGAACGAAAGTCACTGC
>JAQZBD010000053.1 GCA_029239235.1 Herbinix sp. | reverse complement strand
GATCGCTTTAAAATCGTTATTTAAGATTGTCTTACAAACTTCACTTTCTTCCTTGAAGGTTTTTGTCCTCCATGTACTGGCACCTTTAATACTGTTGATAATTCCGGCCATTCGAAACCAGTAAACAATAAAGGTAAAAACGGGAAGAAAAAAGATATAAAGAAGCTTTTCTTGATAAAATCTTCTTAATTTTTTATCCCAGTTTAAATAAGAACATATATTTAAATAATACAAAAAAGCTGAAACTGTATACATAGCATAAATGATAATTGTTGATTCAACAACAAAGGCAAAAGGATAGCTCATAAATGCAAGGCAAATCAAGGCAAAGTACCATATCATTCTAGGAAATGCGAAGGTATGGTCAAACATAACCAGTCTTGTCAGCATATCTGTAAAAAAACCTCTTACCGCTCCCTTTTTTCCAAGGAACATATGCGCAACCTCGATTTCTCCTCTTTGCCAACGCTGCCTTTGCACATATAAATTGCCCCAGCTTTCTATCGGTTCCACAAAAAAAATGGCATTTTCACAAATATCTATTCTCTTTTTCAACAAATGCCTTACCTGAAATGTTACATGCGTATCTTCACACACTGTTTCCATATTATATAATTGCGTTTTCAATATAGTCGATTTACGAAAAGCGGAAAATGCCCCTGACATTGTAAAAATATTATCCCACTCTGCATCAAAGTTACGGCCTGCTAAGAAGGCTTGTGCATATTCAAGGAATTCAATTTTTTTTACTGCTTTCATCAATCCTCGTCTGGAATTAGTAATGGATTCTGGGTTGGTCAAAATAGTACCTGTCATACAATAAATATCCTCATGGGATTCAAATCTCGTAATGAGATTCAATAAAGCATCTTTATGTAAAATTCCATCACTATCCAAATGTATAATATATTTTCCTTCACTGTTAAACAATGCCATGTTTAAGGCCTTTGATTTTCCCTGTTTTGCATTCATCCATTTTATGTTGATGCCTACATGCGCTTCTTGATATTCCTGGTATATTCTAAAGCTATCATCCTTGCTTCCGTTGTTTGCAAGCAGAATTTCCATTTTGTCGGCTGGATATTTAGACTCCACAATAGAGTTAATGCACATTTCCAAGGTTTTCTCTGAATTATAGACCGGAACGATTATTGTTATCTCCGGGAAATATTTTAATACAATATCTTTACGATATTTTATTCGTTTTTTAAGTAATACCAAAAATCCAAAGGCTGCGGGAATTATTTCTACTAATAATGGTATTATGATCCACGCTGCCCAGAATATGATTTCACTTGCCAACATTCTCATTAGGTTCTGTATAGTTAAAACCTCCAATTCTCTGCTTGATGATCTGCTGTTTCGTGAACACATAATAATAAAGAATTATAGTAAGCACATAAAATAACAGCCTACCAAGAAGCGTGTGCGCAATATAATAGGAAGTGCTACCGAACTGATATATAACAGCACAAATGGACATAATTCGGATAACATTGAATATAAAAATACTAATACACCCTATAAAACTAATGATCACTCTTTGTCCTACGTCATATACCTGATAAAAGATGAGCAGCGATACAAATGCCATCATTTCAATTACTCCGGAGCATTCATAATCGATATACAGCGACACTGCCGTAAGCGCACTCTGCTTGGGAATGAACACAATGCTTAACTCATAAAAAGCTTCACATAAACCTGTAATTCTACCTAAAATACCAACCGCTGATGTTACATACTGCTTCAAGATTTCTGATAACACCGGTTGAATAAAGATACACATGAAAATAAATATTCCTACGCTTCCCCACAAGTACTGAAAGAAATGAAGCTTCCCACGTTGAAAGACTGTAAGTAAATATAGCCACAGGATGAAACAAATGAGTGCAAACCAATTCATTTCAATAACCTCACTTTTTTGGTTCTGTATAATTTAACGGCCACAACAACACCGATACATAATACAATACCTAAAATATATCCGCTTGAGGTGCCAAGTAATTGTAGTGATCCAGCACCCACATTGGGCAGGCTTAATGTAAGCTGAGAGCCATTATTCACAGTACCTTCGCTTAATCCCATAACCTTTTCAAGTTTATTAATATCAACCCTTATCTCCATCCTGTCATTCGGATCACCTTGTGAAACGGTAACTGCCGCATCTCCCAGAGAATTGTTGGGGTAACTGGTATGAGGATGCAAATTAAGATATATTCCGTTATTGCTTAAATTAACCCAATTCCAATCGGGAGTATCCTGTGCTGTAAAATATCTTAAATCCATGTTGCAGGCCTTACCATTAACATTCAGATTGACTTGATAAATCGGTATAGGACTTTGGTACAAAGGATTCATTTTGACATAGATATAGATGTAATTTTCATCCTTAATAAACGAAACGTCATGGCGTTCCGCTCCATTATGAGAACCATAGGTTAAATACCCGATGGGCTTTCCCTCCCAATCGTCATAATATCCGTCAATCGTAATACCTGCGCTTGTACTGACTGCCTGCACTTTAACAGCCTGGTTTAAATATACCAAGCCCGGAAGCGGCAGATATGTCATAACAATTAGACCAATGATTACAAATAGCTTTCCAATCCAATGAATTTTAGTCAGTTTCTTCATGAAATTCACTCTCCTTCCTCATTGCCATAATAACATACATTAGGACTGCCAGAATAAAGCCAAGTCCCATAGCTATCATTCCTTTTTCCATGTGGGGATATTTTATATTAATTACGGTTGTCCCGGAATTAACGGTAACCAAATTGTGATTCACCTGGAAATATTGCTTACTTTCAAATATATCAATATAGGACAGTGTAGTGTTAACCTGATCAAATTCTGAAGTAATTGTAATCTGATTATGATCTTTTTGTATTTCGATAGGAACTACTTCTCTTTCCGGTATAGAAGCTTCACCTATGCCAAAAACTGCTTCCAAAAGTTTCTCTATCTCAGAATCTCTGGTGGTCTGCAGGTAATATATTATGTTCAAACCTATAAAATGAAGGTTCTCATTCTTCGCAGTCCCAAGGAATGGTAATACCTTATCCGTCATATCACAGCTTCCATCTACTTGATCCAGTCCGAGCAGGTATACAGTATTCCAGTTAGAGATATCAGAGGTAAAATCCAGACTTGTATATGTATTTCCCTGATAGGTAAACTCCGGAAAGCTATCTGAAAATGAGATATTCTGGGCCGTCACTCCGAATAGCTCCATGGTCTTCTTAACTTCATCCATTGGAATTCTGTTCATATCAATATATATATTTACACCGCTCTCAGCCAGCCTGAGCAAAAGTGCTTCTGCCGCTGCTTTATCCTGATAGCTAATACCTGATAGATAAATTGTTCGGTAGTTACATAACTCCTCGTATGTATATTCATTTATATTATTTTTTTTCCCTTCCTCAAAACTCGGAAGAATCATTGCGATGCCCGAAGAGGCTTCACCGATTGCAATATTCTCATACTTAGTGATAACACCAAACTGCTCCAGCATATTTTTATGAAACAATAAACTATTGCCGTTATCTTGTACAAGATCATATCCCAAGATTTTACCGGCTTCTATGATTCGGTCAACATCCTTTGATTTCTCTTTCAGATTATCAATTGGGACGAGCACTGTATCATTACCCAGTTCTAATGCTCTGTCAAACAAATATATATACCAACCATTTTCAACGGATGCATTAAGCCTAACGATATTATCCGCTGTACCAGCCCCTTCCCATCCGGCTCCGAAGGTATAGTTCACTATCCTACCTGTACCGGAGATATAGTAGGGTGCAAAAGAACCATATTTACTTAAATCCAACAGTGCCATTCTTTGGTTGGTTATTTCTTTCGCTTTTGTTATTAATGTATCCTCTGCTCTCTGATCCAATCTAGCTTGTACATTCCCTGACCGATCACTCTCTGGAACATAAATATTATTATATGAGATAGCACAATCGGCGATCAATAGAATCGATAACAATACTACTACCCATCTTTTCAACTGCTTCCACAGTAGGAGAGAAACCATTGCTGTCGCTAGACCAATGGGAATAAATCGAATCATCCATAGGAACTGGCTGAACGGTAATTTTTCGAACAGCTCATAGACAGATTGTGTTGTACATATCAGTAAAACAATAGCAGTAATAAAGCCAGCCTTTAATTTCTTTGGTGCGAAAAGAATACCAAGAACACAAATAAGAAATACAGAAACCCCGAAATAAAAGGACAACATATCTCCATTCATTCTATTAAGCGGATTCAACGAAACTAATGCACTTTCAAAGAAATTTTTCATAACCTGATTTGTAGCTGATCCGCTTGCTGCTCCGCCAATCAATGCCGGTACAACCCACAAACCTGCTAGAAGGACGCCGGAAATACTTGCTCCCAGAGCACAGAATGCACTGTGTCGTCCACGATTAATCCCAGCATGAATCAATATAAAGATTACCGTTGTAGCAATCAGCATAAGGGTAATACCTAAATGGCATACCGTAATGAAAGCAGTAACAAAAATTAGAGGAACTATGCAATTCTTCTTTTTATCCGCCATCACTCTCCATAGGAAATAAAAATAGAAAGGCAATAAAGCATTAATTACACCTCTTGGGAGATTACCTTCCTGTATCACAACTCTCATGTTTTCCGGCATATAAAACCAGATCAGTCCAATTAATATAGACACTCCAATTCTACGATAAGTAATTCCCCATAAGAGCCAACCAAACCCACCGACAACAATCAGCACTCCTAAGAATAAGATGTAGGCATTAAGTATACTTCCCCCAATGATCCATTCCAGCCCGGCTAGAATATATAGTGGGAGCGGTCCCCAATATCTCATAATTTCTACACCATTGTACCAAGTACCATCATAGAGAGGAAACCAGTTTCCCTGATTTATGTTTTTTAAGAGTATATCCGCTCGATACAGATGGCAGAAGGTGTCAGAACCCTGGGGATATCTCCCGCCTTCCTGGACAATATACATTGTTATGACAGCTAATGCGACAAAACATACTAAACCAAAGGCACACTTCAAAATGGTTAGAAATATATTCTGATTATGTATTTCCTGCTTACTATGTGAGTCCTTTAAAATTAATGTATCAGAATTTGCCTCTAAAGAAATCGCTACTTCGTCAAGATAGTCAGCACCAACCTTAGCCTTCTGGTCGTCAGCATCTGTTGTTTCACCTATTAATGTGTGAATAGGTTCCTCCTCTTTTGTTTCAACAGTACATGCTGCTTCTGCCTCCTGAATCATGATATCCTGATCTTCGATACTATCATTAAAGTCCAAAATAGGAATACACTCTAATGAAATACCATTGATTTCGTTTACCATGCTATCTAATCTTTTATAAGAAACAGAGTATACTCTGATTGGATTCTCATAAATAGAAAGTTTAATCAGTTCATACCCCAAACCATGAATCACATCATATAATGCTTCAAATAATATATCCCCAATTCCTTCAATTGTTGTTTCCTTCTCAA
This sequence comes from Herbinix sp., assembly GCA_029239235.1. GTDB lineage: Bacteria > Bacillota > Clostridia > Lachnospirales > Lachnospiraceae > Mobilitalea. Next base: position 13,416 of record JAQZBD010000053.1, on the reverse strand, counting down.
GAAAAAAGTTCGTTTTATTTAATTGCTTTCCTTGAAATGGATTAAGCCAATCTTGAACTGCTCTTTCTATACCATAATTATCATCAATGTTATCACCTGCCTTTACATACAGAGTAATCATAAATGTATGGAAATGTACATTCTCTTCATTGTCATTTTTTACATTAGAGTGCGCTGCATATAACCCTACTCGGTACTTATAACCGCAAAAGCTACCATTCGAATCTTCTTCGATCTTCTGCATCTGTGTGATCTCATCAATTACAGGCTCAGTTTCTGTTAGATTAACAGCTTCTATGGTATAATCCGGTTCTGTAGCATTTTCCAGCATAGCTGGATCTTCCTGCTTTATAGGTTCTTCCTGCTTTATAGGTTCTTCCTGCTTTATAGCATCTTCCTGCTTTGTAGCATCTTCAAGCTTTATAGTATCTTCCTGCTTTGTAGTCTCTTCAAGCTTTATAGCATTTTCAAGCTTTATAGCATCTTCCTGCTTTATAGCATCTTCAAGCTTTATAGCATCTTCCTGCTTTATAGCATCTTCCTGCTTTATAGCATCATCAAGCTTTGTAGTCTCTTCAAGCTTTGTAGTCTCTTCAAGCTTTATAGCATCTTCAAGCTTTATAGCATCTTCCTGCTTTATAGTCTCATCAAGTTTTATAACATCTTCAAGCTTTATAGGATCTTCCATCCCAATAATATTTTCCTGTTTTAAGGAGTGTTCTTTATTTATTTTTTCTTGCTTTATGTCAAGAGGATAGAAAGCTTCTTCTATATGCCTATTATAGGCTACTTTTGTTCTATCATAGTCCAACTCTAGGTTCAAGGCTCCCAAAAGTTTCTGCAGTAGATTAAGTGTCTGGTCTGTACTTTCCTTGCTGCTGCATACGATAGTGATCATATCCGCATAACGTATCCATTTACCATAGACGGAGTATTTTTTTTGCCAAGATTTATCAAGCTCATTTAAATAAATATCCCTTAACAGAGATGCTATCAATAAATTCTGGTGTATGCCTGATGTACTGCTTTTTATTTCACTTTCATGGTATATGGTTCCTTCACAAATCCATAGTCGAATCAGATATAATATCTCTCTGTCACTTATTCGTTGGTCCACTAAAGCCATCAGTTTATTTTTGTTAATATTATCAAAACATGCTTTAATATGTGCCTCAATTACGAAATAATCCTTGCCATAATATGGCTTATATAGGTCATCTAAAGCCATTTCTATTTCATCCCTAGTTTGAAACGCACAAGAAACAGTATTAAAATCAATCTTAAAAATAGGATAAATTATTATTTTAACAGCCATCTGAACAATATTATCCTTCATTGTTAGAATAGCTCTATCTATTGTATCCTGACTATCCTGCTTGATTCTATATCCACCTGATAATAGTTCTGTTCGAAGTTCATTCAATATTCTTGTTATACCGTACAATTCTGCCTTTAATAATGTATCATCATCGATTCGATTTTTACCTTTACGTGTTAGGACGCGTCTCCATGCTTCTTCCAATACATCCTGTCGAATTACCTTATCAAACAGAACGGAAAATCTATAATCGTCTTTTTTAGCCGACTGATATAGTTTTTTTTGTAACTGCCGCACTGTTTGAGCGGTATTATTATCTTTTATATTCACCCGAAACTGCCTCCTTGGTAATGGTCGTAATGTAAAAAGGCAACCTAATTATTCATTAAATTTAAAATGCAAACGAAAGCGAGCTATTAATCTTCAAATTTTGCAGCTTTGCACCCCTCGTTATAGGCAACATTACCTATTATGCATTATTTTAACACATCTTTTTTAAATAGGAAACGAAAAATATCATATTTTATCTAATCCATCCATAAAAAGTCATATACTAAAGATCATTCCACCTCTGCGACTTAGTATAGTGGTTATTTTTCTCTCTTGAGATGTAGATCGTGTCTTCACTTTCATATCCTGAATCCGCTTTGCCAGATAAATATTCATGCTCAGCTTGAATATTTTCTGATGAAGATATCTTTTTGTAGACATGATAAATTTAGACAGGGGAAACAGCTTGCTGATTCCCCTGTCTAAATTTATCATGTCTACAAATACGCTAAACCTTGTCCTTGTTAGTCTAGCATAAACATCCCTCTCTTCATAAACGCTACATTACAACTGCCAACCAATGGCGTATTAACTGCCTCATCAGTTCCATATCTCATTACAATCTGAATCTGAATCCCAAACCAGCTTTTCGAATCCAGTGCGTAATGTTCCAAAGCATCTGCGGTTCCGGAAACCAGATTAGAATAAAAATAATCTGAGATAGGAACGTCCACATAATAATCATAATTTGACTGAACCAATCCCCCTACCATATTCACCGTGGCCAAACTACCATTGCTATAGGTCTGCTCATATTGAAAGGTCTGATTCGTCACTTCTGTGCCCTGTCCGGTATCGCTATCATACTCAAAGGTCTTTAAATGAATCGGATATTCTGTCAGTACCTTAACCTGCGTTCCGGAAGCTGTATCCGTCATAATTACCGGGTAATAATGTACGGTCAGTTTCTTATTCAAAATAATACTGAAATTCTTCGGTGTAAAGTATACCCTCTTCGTAAATATCTTATTTGCATTGCTCTGATAGGAGGATATCTCTGAGCCAAAGGGTTCTGCTGAACCTACATCCACCGTAGCATCGTAATCTACATAGAGATAATCTGTTGATTCATCCTTGTTAGACTTATCCTTGTTGATAATGATCGGCTTACTTGGAACTGTTCCGGCACGATAACTTGCAATCATTGTGTTAACAAAAAGCCTGCGTTCATTATCCGATAAGCCCCCGGAATGCCCGACTCCCGAATAAGTAATGTTACCTTTGTTATAGATATAATAAGTATTACGCACATCATTATCCGTCTTATAGTAATTACCTGTTCCATCCAGACAATACCACACCACAGTATCATCAGCCTCCATATCTAATTGATAATACTGGGCATGGGTGCTGGCAACTGTAAGATTATCCGGGATCAGATAGGGATAGGTTACTATCTGCCCATTATTTACTTTTGTTGCAGCAGTTACACGAGAACCATCTCCTCCAACGGTTACATTGCTCATACCCTGTGTAAGAACACGTGATCCTACATTTGTCCCCGTTGCTGTATAGAAAGAATTCTGAGACTGTAATGTATTAACCATATACGGTTTGTCGCTGGCGGTGGAAAGACTTCCAATAACACCTCTGTTTTCCATAACATTAAATCGATCCATCCCTAGAATCTCACGAAAATATTGATTGATATTATACCCCCAATAAGTATCACTGAATCCGGCTGGCTTTGATCTCAAATTGACAAAAGAGGTAGTGTCGTGAGTAAATAGTGTAGTACTGCCAGCACTAATAAAATCATCGATCAATTGCAATGCCCTTGTATTGGTTATATCGGAGTAGCAATCAGCATAACCGAGAATTAGCATGTTGATCCCTTTCGCCGTCAGATAAGTACACTTACCATTTCTCAGATATACCGTTGTATCACCTGCAATAACTCCGTTAGAGGCAAGGGTTGAAAATTCAGTTACTGATAATCTATAAAATTCCACATCAAACTCTTTCAAAATCTTCGTATAATAATAGAACCATCCGGCATTAGCAATAATACTGGAGTTAGAGCTTACCGTTAAATTGGTATTCGAATTAACTTTTTTAATACAATTATTAAAATATGTAGGAATTACACTAGCAGCAACCTCTGTAATATCCTTTCCTCCATTCTTGGACTTTGCTAACGTAATCTCCGCATTCGTTGGAAAATATACCGTAGGCATAGTCCAATCCTCATTAATACCATCGGATATGATCTGTAGAACATTTAACTTCGTTTTTTCTGCAACCTTTATCGCACAAAGTCCCGTGGCTTCGTCTCGAACCAACGGACGATTCACATCAATGATTTCAAGTTTCCAGGGGATGGAACCTGTATAATCCTCTATTTGTCTCACGATACGATAGCTTTGTCCTCCCACCAACCGTTTTGACTTAGTTCCTTTATTGGTCGAGGTATTTTCAATCTCAAGAGAATCTAGATTTTCCTCATCCTTATCGAATTTACCATCTGCATTCGTATCAATATAGAGTCTGACTTCATAATAACCTGTATTCGTTGTATTTATTTTAACCGTAAATTCGAGATTTTTTTCGTCAATTTTGCTGTTTCCTCCATCAACAGCTCCATTAATGTAGACCTTGTCCTCGGTATAGCCCTGATATGTCGGATCAGTTCTATCTACATAATCAACGGGCTTTTCCTTTACCTCCAGATGGAAGCTCTTATTGTTTAATGCTTTTACAAAATCATCATCTCTAGAGGTATCCTTCTCTGAGAAACATGAGAAGGTAAAAGTTGAATCCGAAGTTAGACTTAACAACAGATTGTAAATATAGGAAGACTTATCAATGATTGACGTGTTGATACTTCCGTTACTGCTAAATATATCACCGCTTAATATAATTGGGTATCCAGCCTGTGCAAAGGCAAGCAAATGATTCATCTTTACTTTTGTAATATCATTTCCTGAGAATAGATACTGGTCTATCGTATCATTTTGTGTATGGAAGCTGCCGCGTCTTGTTGAACTGCTTGTCACCTTGGCTCCTACATGCGCATACCGATAAGAGCTTGGCATAAGGCTGGTTATCAGGTTCGTGGCATCAACGCCCAAATAGATGGCATCATATTGACTATTAAGATCAGCAATATCACCAATAAACTCCGAGGAATTCTTAGTAAACACAATAGGTTTATTTTTCAAATTAGGCACATAACGGCTAATATACCAGAACCAGAATTCACTGCTCTTAAAGGAATCCGAGGGTTCAATCTCTAGGATACGCAGAGTTTTATCAAAATTTTTATATGCTTCTGTATTGTGCAGCATATAATAGATACCCTCCGCAGTGGTGTATTGGGTCGGATAATTACTGCTGCCCGGATAAAAATACTCATTCATATCCTTGTGCGCTGAGCTTGGTAATTGTGTCGTTATAAAGCCTTTCGCTATATTATTACTGATGCTGTTATAAACGAACACTCGGTTACGTATTCGTCCTGCACCGGAAGACAATGTATAAGTGCTATTAATCCCAATTACCTCTAACGCATTGTTTGAAAAAGTCATCGTCCCACTATTCCAGTTTGATGAAGAAATCACTTCATAGGGAAGCAACGTAAAGTTATTCCAAAACTTTTTATAATTATTGTTACTAATGCCAGTACTTGAAGATGCAGTAAAATTACCGCTGCTATCTATCTTGGATTCTTTTATGTATGCATTATATAATGTAACTGGATTAAACTGCTGGGTTATAAGGAAAAGCTTATATACGTTACTGCTATATCCGTTAACATTATTAATACTAACATTGACCGACCCACTGAACTTCGAAGTAAATCCAATGGTGGTCTTAATTGAATTACTTGTACTATTTATAACAGATTGATAGATGCTATAGTCATATATGACCGGACACATAGTTGTACTTTCTACTAATCCGGTTACCTTATTTATTAATTTAAGCGTTGCATCCCAACTTAGATCATTTTCCGTGAATTTTGTTTTCGTACTATTGTATTGGTTTGCCACCTTGGAGAAAAGCTCAGAATTGCGGTATTTAGACCAAAAGTTTTTAAATTGGGTTTCGCAAGTCTCATTCATCACAATCAAGTTGGCACGGTTAATTAATTCCATATTAGCAGTTTGACTTGTAAAATCTGCCGGAGTAACCGTAATTACTTTGACCTGGTAACTAGCCAGCTTATTACTGATATTTCCCTCAAGCACCGGCACTGTTTCAGGTAATTTTGTCTGCAAATTATCTCCCGGGTGTAGGCCGGTAATAGCATCTGGTACCTCCGTTACAGTAGATAGTGCGCTGGAGGGCTTATTAACATTAAAAGTAACCTTATAAGTTATATTTGATGCTGATGCTATCCATTTTGCATATAGATTAATCGCTTCTGTAGTAACTTCCGTAGGGATTGGCTGATCAAAAGCAAAGGGATTCGTACAGGCACTATTCCAATACCAGCCTGCAAAAATGTATCCTTCTCTGGTCGGTGGTACCGGTTTGATCTCATCAAAATTAGTGGTTCTGCCATTCTGGCGTACATCCGCCACAGCGGCCGGCATATTCACAACAGTTCCCTGAGCGCCGGCACCACCATTCGCATTGTAGCTTATCGTGTATGTCTTATCGGAAAGTGCTGTCCATTTTGCATACAAGGTAGCATTCTCCGTTATCTTCTTAGAAAAATCATATGGATTGTTACCAGCTGCATCCAGGTACCAGCCTGCAAATAGATATCCTTTGCGTAACGGTATATTCTTTGGCTTTATTATGGAATCATCTTTGTTCAAATAGGTAATACTGCTTGGCAATTTCAGCACTTCATCACTACCGGCATTTGCATGAAACGTAATTGTATAAAAGGAATCTGAGCCGCTGCTATATATTGTCTTCCATTTTGCGTAAAGGGTAACATCTCCACTGATCGCATCGGATTGGTTGTAGGGATTCACACCTTCAGGCTCTTGATACCAGCCGACGAAGTTATATGCCGTACTATCTTCTCCTTTACTGGCATCATTATCCTTATAGGCGAGACCTAGGGCATATTTTTTAAAAAGTTCATTGTTTACCTTTGTAATTTCATATGCATTATGAACTGCAACATTTTCCTGATATCCGTATATTTTTCGTAATTGCTGACTGCTTCCATTTAATACTGTTTCTGACTCAACTGAATTCTGATATTGGGTAGTATCTGACAGAGCGCTGCTTTCTACATAACCATAGCCCACCCACTTGTACCAACCTGTACCCGCAGTTACTACATTGACCTTGTATTTATAAATGGTTTTTGTTATTAAAGTATTGGGGTCTGTTACCGTTCGCGTAGTGGTTGTAAGGTCATAATTTCCTGTTTTCGTTGATAGACGTTCATAATAACCGTACTGATTTGCATTCACATAATAATCCCAATAATAAGCAGTACTGTCTGCCACGCTTATATTAGCAACGAACTCCTGCTTTATTACCGTATCATTTGCCGGTACGGTAGTCATATAGCTGGATATGGCTGATTTTACAACCTCCCGATCGGGACTTTGGTATGCTGCTGAAAGATCAATCGGTTCCTGTCCACCAACCAAGTAACCAAATTGTGCCATATTTTCATTTGGAACAATTTCAAGAATAACAAATGGATTTGTATTGGTTCCAAGAGTACCTGTTTTATCTGGAATCGTAAATACGCCGTTACTATTTACGACGCCTGCGGCTACTGAATTCCACGGCATCTTAAATGAAAACCAGATGACTGACACCAAGAACCCGACCCCAATACATACTGCAGCTCCAATTAACGTCCGTTTCCAATAATTCATATGATAATCCTCATCTCCCATCATAGCCATATCACTGCTTTTATCTATCTCATGTTTCTACCCTTAATATTTCTGGTAAGAACGTAATCCCTGTCATGGTAGCTGAAACGAAGCGTAATTTTTGCCATATCCGAGCCTGTTGACACATTCGGCAATACAACCACCATATTAGTTACATACTGAGCAAGCAAAGCCCTTGGATTATTGATAATATTAAGATTACCTGCAGACAGCATAGTCGCATAATCCAGATTACTTGTTCCTGAAAGAAATTTTAGTTTGGAATCAACAGGGAGGGTATACGTCCCGTTTGCCTCTAATTTAGCATCATTCTTAACCTTACAAAACCGCAGTGTTTGTGTAGTCTCCTCCCAAAGGATAATGAAATAATACGGATGCCTTTCTCCCGATATATAATCCGGGTCTGGAGCCGTGATGTTTAGCACTTGATAATTATCACTGCCAATGGTAAAGCTTGCCGTACTAAACTGATATGCTTCAATTGCAATATCGCCAATATAGGAATCAGCCATCTGTGCCTCCTCCTGCAATACCGCTTCCTGCCTCACTGCTTCATAAGCATTCCTTGAAACTGTAACAAATACTGAAATGATAACTGCAATTATTCCGGTTATCAATATGGTTACTATAAGCTCTATTAAGGTATAGCCTTTTTGATTTAATTTTCCTTTTTTCATAGCTTCTCCCGATTTGATATCCATCAATTAATAAAGCTTCTTCCAGTCTCTTTAATGATGATAATATTCTTTGTCTGAGAACCCTCCACAAAAATATCGCTATAATTCTCTTGAAGACCCCCGCTGCTTTTTTCAAAGTGGAAAGACGCCTCAACCCCTGCGGCTTGAGAAATCACGATTTGTGCGCTACCCGTAACCTGTACCTTTAGCTTTAAAAAAGAGTTACCAATTTTATGATTCTCCAGCTCATGATCTCCCAGCGCATCACGAAAAAACGTCGCCGCATAGTAATCACCATTTGTATCCTGATATAGCTCCATCCGGACAGATCCATTCTCCCGAAGAATCGCCTCCTGCCTTGTACCCATCAGCATCGAGACCAGCTTCCTGCTTGCACTATCAACATTGGCATTGTAAATTGCTGATACCCCAATTACTGTACCGGCTGACAGAATTGATATAATAACTACAACAATAATCAATTCAACCAAGGTAAAGCCTGCATTCTTGTTCTGCCTCATAGTCTCCATCTCTTTCTTTTTTCCTCGGGAATTTTTATTAACTGTGACAGCGGACAGAATATTTATGTCGATAAGATTCTTTTAATGTAACTACTTCTATCTCAAATCATTCAGCCTCTGTACCACCTAACACTTTTTCTTATTATCAAGTGAAATACTTTAATTTTTACGCCAGTTATCGTAAGAAATCGTAACCAGATCCGAAGCAAAAATACTACCTCCATTTCCCGCTGTCCCTGCATTACTAAGGGAGAAGTAGGGTGAAACCACATCATGATTCTGGATTAGATATCCGATATGATCGGGGTCAGCATTCAGATTAACATTTCCCTGTATCATTACCTTGCCTCTGGCAATAATTAAACCAGTAAAAGAAGCACTGTTTAGAATAGACACATCTCCTTTGGCAATTACAATTCCTGTTGTACTGGTATTAATCGTAATATCATCTCCCGTAATCAGTTTATAGGAGATACCTCCAATCTGATAATTCAAATCTGTTTCCGTCTGTGCATTTTGCGTGATTTTACTCATATCCACAACTGTATCGGTTAAAAAACCATTCAGATTAGCTCCCGCATACTTTTCGTCCAAGCTTGTAACCAGACCCGAATATTGAGAGGATAGCTCTATTTGTTTATCCTCCATGTCAGCATTACTTACAGAATATTTGCTATCTGTTTGGGTAACTGTCCCGCTGGAATAGCCCACTGCATTTCCTATATTATAAAGTGCTGTTGGATTAAACAGGATTTTTCCGTCTCCAAAGGTACCCATCCACAGATCAACCAACTCCTCATTGGTAGTTATATATTGCTCTGAAAATTGAGTAGCCTTATCTGAACTCTGAAAATTCAGATACAAATATACCATGGTATCCGTACCATTATAATCCACGTTAGCCACGCGATAGGGCGTACTACGATTTACATAGTCCTCAAGGCGAATCCCGCCCTTTCTCCTGCTCATAGAGATATCTACGTAGCAGCTTGCGGGATTCGTTGTAAGCTTTGCATATTCCCCGGCGGTCATGGGATTATGTCCAATTCCAACGATACAATCACCGGGCAAAAGATAGGCTGCCTGTAATCCTCGGTAGGTAATCGCTTCTCCCTGTGCAAAGCTTAGGTTATCCGGTGTTGCTCCTAATCCATATCGGTAAGGCACTGACACAAAGGATTTACCTGCAATCCATATCTTTGTAGCGTTAGTCAGATTTAAAACAGCATCCTTTGCATTTAATATAATGGAGCTGCTACCCTCCGGAGTACCGGACACCAGACCGGCTCTACTAATATCTGTTGCTCCCAGATATGCATTATTTATGGAATATCCATAATAGGTACCCTTTAAGTTAAACTCCGACGCCTCTGCATTAAGGGTCAGATCATCTGCCAAATAGCAGTTGCCCTGCAGTTGAAGCTGTACCGGATTCGCCTGAGAAGAGGTGCCGTCAAGCAGAATATTCTTAGCCCATACATCACTATAGCTTAAGGTACCTGTATAGTCATATTCGCCATTCATTCCTTTTACTTTGACCGAAGACCGGTCTGCAATTCTGATTGTACTTCGGGAAAGAATCTTATCAGCATAAATCTGTAGTCCGCTGTCACTGTTAATAAAAATTCCCTCTGTATTGTATTTATCAACAGTTGTGGCTGATGGATTATAGCCTCCTCCATAAAGATTCCCCTTGATAATTCCATTAATTCCTAAGTTGTTGGTAATCTGTTCATCTGCAATTATGATATAATCCGCTGCTGCTAACTTCGTTCCCTGTATAATAGTCGTCTGAAAGCCAGGATAGCGCAGATCAAAGATCATATCTGTCGTTATATAGGTGGTAAACCCTCTATTATCTGTATAGGCAATGGAAATATCCTTCAAGGTCAACTGTGTCTCGTCTCCATTCATGGTTATGGATGGTGATTTCAACCACTGGACATTTGTGCTGTCAAATTGGTATAACAGCTGGGAAGGGTTTGGATTTGCCCCTGCCGATGCATAAGGAACGAATTGACTGTTAAGTAAATCCTTTAAGGCACTTGCGAAAAGCTTCTTGAATACAATTTCCTGCTGACCCGAAGGAGTTGTGGTATATTGCTGAAGCCATTTGGTATATGCTGTACGAATTGCTTGGTCTGCCAGCTCGTCCAAATTGGTTTTAACTTCATCGATTACATTCTCCGCTGTATAAAAATTATTGGAGCCCATTCCCTTCCTCTCAAGTATCTTTAAGTTATCCGAAGTATAGACCAGAATCAAGGACGCTATAATCCCGATAAACAGCATGCATACGATTACAAGAATCATGGCTGAGCCATCATTACGTTTCAACTGATTATGAAAATTAATAGTATTTCCTCCTCTCGGGTTTTCTATATTCTAGAAACTCATTAGCCCCTATTTCGCACTTACCGTTGAGGAAAGTGTTTGCAATAGCTCGCCAAAGCTTGTTCCGCCTTCATAAACTTCAATTGTTACACGATAGATCTTTGTATTATTCGTTGTCACTTCATTGATCAATCGTTCAGAAGGATCATCTCCATTGCTGGTAGATGCATTTCCTGTACCTGTTACATTCAACACAGCCTGGCTATGCAATCTTAACGTATTTGCTGAACCGGACAATTCTACCTGCAACGGCGAAGTAAAGGATGTGTTAATGGCTGCCTGAAGAACTAGATAGATATCGAAGGTTTGTGTCGTCTGATTGTCAATGATAATTTTATCCTTGATTAGACTCGAAGCAGTCGTTAAGGGTGTATACATTACAAAAATGGAATTCAGAGAATTCCTCAGAACATTATCACAATAGCCGGAATAATTTCTGCTAATCGTTAAATTAATAGGATCCTTTGCAATTCCTGCACCATTATAAATATTATTAAGAGAATAGTTGACATAAGAATTTAGTTTATATTTTTCATTTACACCAACACCAATTGTCTCCTTGGATATTTCTATTGTCATAGTTTTATTGATTTGGGAATCTAACACGTTCGGGCTTAAAGTAGGCTTTGCCGTAGGTTCAGGAGTTATATTAGGCAATGGGGGCAAAGCAGTTCCAGCAGCAACAGCAGCATCATATTCTTCATCATAATCCGCATAAATCTCATCATTAGCAGCATCTACAATTGCACGAGCCGCCTCCCATTCTTGAAAATAGTAATTGGAATGAAGCTGCTGAAAATACATCTTTGCAAGATAATCGTAATTTGAGCTGTTATTTGGATTAATTAATGTTGTTGATGCTGAATTAAACGCGGATAGATCAGCATAATTATAATCATTGGGGAGAAGCTCCGGAACCGGCGCAGGTGTCAGCGGTGCTGCAGGAGTTGCTGGTGCAGAGGTATAGGCTGCTGAGCTGAAGGTTATTCTTACATCAAATTTCCCTGTCCCCTCCTGTACGCCCTCCATCTGGTAGACATAAGGGTTCGTCTTCCTTGTACTGACAAATACTCGATTGCCGCTTCTATCTACCACGGACGGTCCGTCTCCTCCGGTCTCATCCTCTTTATAGGTAAGAGCCGTTCCCTCACCCAGCAGAAAATCAGCAGGAGCAGCATAGAATTGGAAGGCTGTCTTTTCAACACCCAGATTTTTTACTGTCTCCATCACATTATCAGCCAGATCTGCTGCGTACATCTTCTTTCTTGAATTAGCCGCCACACCGGAAGCTGAGACGAAACTGCTGATCAGGGGAACAACTATAATCATCAGAATAAGCAGACTGATAATAATCTCCACGAGCGTGATACCTCTGTTATCTGCCGGTTGTATCTCTTTTCTTATTTTCTCTTGAGAGCTCATTGCCACCCTCCATTCCATCGTATATCATTTGGCTTTGAAAATATTCTTCGTTCCGATATTTACTCCGCTAACTATAGGTGCAGTATAGGTGTTTCCCTCTCTTACCAAACTATATAAGTTAATTATCATGGCACCTTTTAGCTTTCCGGTTTCTTGATCATATACAATATTAAAGCTCTCCACATTCATTCGCTCAGGATAACTATTAATAAAATCCATACAATTCTTTAGTCCATCATATCCGACTTCAAAAGTCACGGATACCTGTGTTGAATACATCAGCATTTCCGGTGTTCCATCCTCCTTTGTCTTTGTGGAGGAATAAATAAGAGAATCAGGAACAAAGGATATATGCGAAATGCTGATTTTTGTCTGCTTTTCCATGGCTCTCAGAATCATGATACTTTTTTCCGGAGTATTGCCCGGACCGTATTTCACACATATCTCCTCAATCTTTTCCTCTGTTTCCGCAACACCTGTTTCGTAATTAGCCTGCTGTCCCTGCTTCTGTTTCATCTCGGTAATATGTTGCCTGATCTGTTCATTCTCCGCCTGGACAAGCTGTGCTTTTTTATTAAAATTCTGATATCCGAATTGATATGCCCCAGCCATGATAATTACGATGAGCAGAAGTAGAATTAGCTGCATTTGGTTTTGTGTCATTTTCTTCATTAGGGATTCACCTCATTTCCGGTATTGGCAGACTGGTCACTCTGATTTGTACTTGCCGGTCTGCTCTCGATTACCGTCTGAGTTGTATCCTGTGTAACTCCCGTGGTCACATCCCCATTCACTGCTTGAGTACCATCCTGAGTTACACCCTCCGCTCCAGCTTCCACCGTCTGCTCCTCATAATAAGCACAGGCTACAGAAAAGGTTACTGCCTGGATTCTTGTATCCGGATCCACGATGTGAGTGAGCTCATTAATGGTTACAGA
>JAQZBD010000300.1 GCA_029239235.1 Herbinix sp. | reverse complement strand
TGCTCCAATCTATTTTATTGATTTCGTCTCCAGCAGAATAGCTGTTATGATTGCCTTTCTTCGATCTTAATATTTCAGAGCCCCCATGAATAAAAGCAATTCCTTGGGAAGTTAGAATAATAGACAAAGCCAGTCTATTCATCATTTCTCGTTCTAAATCCGTAGCCGCAAAACTCGTTTTCATAATTTTATCAAATAAGGTTAGGTTATCATGGGAGCTCACATAATTTATAACCTCAGAGGGTTCCTGAGCAAATCCACATAAAATTTCATTATAGGTGATGCTTCCTGCAATTCCTTTTCCATAAATCAATACATATGGATTTATTATTTTTAACTCTCTCTTGATTTCTGATATCGTTTCAATATCCATTAGAGCCATTAGATCAAATCTAAAACCATCTATTTTATATTCTTTTGCCCAGAACTTAACACAGTCTACAATAAACTTTCTTACCATAGGTTTCTCAGAAGCTACTTCATTTCCACATCCCGATCCATTGCTATAAGTTCCATCTGCATTAAAACGGTAATAGTAGCCAGGTACAAGAATATTAAAGGGACTATCCTCGATGCTGAAAGTATGATTGAAAACCATATCCATTACTACGCGTATATTATTTGTATGCAGTTTCATTATCATTTCTTTAAACTCTGTGATTCTAACATTCCCATCGTAGGGATTACTGGCATAAGAGCCTTCCAGAACATTGTACAGGTAAGGATCATAACCCCAGTTATAATCTCTATCCAGTCTTTCATCTACGCTTTCAAAATCAAAGGCAGGCAGCAAATGGACGTGAGTTATCCCCAATTCCTTAAGATGGTCTACACCAGTCGATATGTTCCCGACACCTTTGGTGCCTTCCTCAGTAAAAGGGTCAGGGGTCTCTCTTTCAGTATTTCCTATGGTTACTCGATAATTATAATACCGGTTTCCATAATTCCCTTCCAGTTTTAGCTCCCATATTCCGTTATCCAACCTAAACATATCATGCTCTATGCCAAACTCTTCAAAATACTCGTTATAGATAACTACCTTTAAACGCTTTGCCGCGGGAGACCAAACCTTAAATGTTGTATATGCTTTTGAATAATTAGCTCCTAAATCATTACCTATATACATGGAATCCTTCACCTGCATGTCAAATAAATTAATAATAATCTATATGTTTTGCTCATTCTGATTTAATGTATCATGTTTCGTGCAAAACATCTAATATTGTCGGTACTCTCCAAATTTCCGAAGCGTATTGATGTATTGTATTATCACTGGAGAATCTTCCAGAATGTGCGATATTAGAAATGGATATTTCAAGCCACTTCCTTTGATCCATATACAATTCATTTACTTTCTTATGCGCATCAATAAAAGCATTAAAGTCCTTCAAAACAAAGTACCGATCATTATGCTTTAATAAAGAGTCAAAGATAGCAAGGAATTCATCATACCTTACCGGGAAAAAGCCATTAATCAGTTGGTCGACAACCTTTTTCAATCTCACATCTTCATAATATGAATTTACTGACAGATACGAACCATTTTTATAAAGCTCATAGATGTCCTTTTCCCTAAGTCCAAAAACAATAATGTTGTCACTGCCCACCGCATTCTCTATCTCTATGTTTGCGCCATCGTAGGTAGCTATTGTAATTGCTCCATTCATCATAAATTTCATATTTCCTGTTCCCGATGCTTCCTTGGTTGTGGTAGCAATTTGTTCACTTACATCTGTTGCAGGTATGATTGATTCAGCTAGTGAAACTCCATAATTCTCAATAAATACAACCTTCAATTTGCCTTTCATCCTAATATCATTATTTATCTTTTCAGCAAGCGTATTGATTAGCTTTATCGTTTGCTTTGCAATGTAATATGCAGGAGCAGCTTTCCCCCCAAATATAAATGTCCTTGGGTGTACATCCAAGTCAGGGTTTTCAATGAGCTGATTATATAGGTGCATTATATGAAATATATTAAGTATCTGCCGCTTATACTCATGCATCCGTTTTACCTGCACATCAAAAATAGAATAAGGATCCACCACGATACCCTGTTTCTCTTTAATCATTTCTGCCAGCTTAATTTTATTGTCATGCTTGATATTAAATATTTTTTGCTGAAAGTCAGCATCCTTGTTAAATTGAAGTAATTTGATCAATGTTTCAGGATGATTAATCCATTTGTCTCCAATGAATTCATTAATTAAATTTGATAGTCCGGGGTTAGAATTAAGCAGCCATCTACGATGACTGACCCCATTGGTTTTGTTATTAAATTTTCGCGGATAAATTTGATAGAAGTCATTTAACTCACGCTTTTTTAGTATTTCCGTATGCAATTTTGCTACACCATTGACGCTATAGCTTCCTGCAATGGCCAGGTACGCCATCCGCACCAAGCCATTAGATATAATCGCCATATCAGAAATCTTGCCAAAGTCGACATCTGACTTTATATTCCACAAGCTCTTACAAAATCTTTCATTAATTTCATCTACAATCATATATATTCTGGGAAGAAGGGATTTGAACATGCCTACATCCCACTTCTCAAGGGCTTCCACCATAATTGTATGGTTTGTATAGGCAATGGTGTGACTGGTAATATTCCAAGCCTCATCCCACCCTAGACTTTCTTCATCAATCAGTATTCTCATTAATTCAGGAACCGCCAAAGCTGGATGGGTGTCGTTTATATGAATTGTAATATAGTTATCAAAATCACAAATAGCTTTTCCTGACTTTTTATAGGCTCTTACAATACTCTGAACCCCTGCTGATACAAGGAAATACTCCTGCTTCAGTCTTAATACCCTGCCTGTTTCAAGGGAATCATTTGGGTATAGCACATGAGAAATAGCTTCTGCAGAAACCTTTTCTTCAAAGGCTTTTGTATATTCTCCCTTATTAAAGTACTCATAATCCAGTTCTTTTTTGAGCCCCTCTGCACTCCATAGGCGAAGCGTATTCACTACATTGTTGCCATATCCAACCATAGGTGTATCATAGGGGACTGCCCTTATGGTCTCATAATTCTTATGAACGAACTTTAACTTGTCGCCTTCTTCTCTTGCTTCTACTGTCCCACCAAATCTTACATCAACAGCTTTACTTGGTTTGTAAATCTCCCATATATTTTCCTGCTGCAGCCACTTATCCGGCAGCTCTACCTGGTATCCATCCACAATCTTTTGCTCAAATAAGCCGTATTTATATCTTATCCCGCAGCCATGGCCTGATATTCCCAAACTAGCCATAGAATCCATAAAACAAGCCGCCAGCCTTCCAAGCCCACCGTTGCCCAATCCTTGATCCTGCTCCATTTCTTCTATTTCAGACAAGTCTATGCCCAAATCCTCTAACGCTTCCTGACAGACCTCTTTTATCCCTAAGTTTGTTATACTATTTCTAAGCAGCCTCCCAATTAGAAACTCCATAGAAAAATAGTAAACTTGCTTTTTTTCTTTCTTAACATAATCCTCATTGGTGCTGACCCAATTTTCTGTTATCATGTCCCTTATTAAGCTTCCAAAAGCAACGTATTTATCCCACAGGCTGGCCTCTTTAAGGTTCCGAGCACATTCTGTTTTTAATTTTTTTATGAAACCCTCTTTGATACCCTCCTTCGTAATCTGCATGATACACACTCCTTATACATTTATTTGTTATACAGCTCCTCATATATATGAGCTGCGCTATTCCAGCTGTAATCTCCGCTCATGGCATTTCTGATTATCTTATCCCACTTACTTTTATCTTCATAAAACCCTAAAGCTCTCTTAATGGTAAAAAGCATGTCTTTTGCATGATAGCTATTGAAGCTAAAGCCATTTCCCTCTTCTGTAAATTCGTTATAACTATTTACAGTATCCTTTAACCCACCGGTTTCTCTCACTATGGGGATGGTTCCATACCTTAGGGCAATCAATTGCGAAAGCCCGCAGGGCTCAAATATGGACGGCATAAGAAACAAGTCACATCCTGCATAAATCTTTTTTGCAAGGGAGGAAGAAAACATAATATTTGCAGATAGCTTCCCGCTATACCTTATTGCAAGCTCTTTAAGAATAGCTTCAAAATAAGGATCACCCGTTCCTAGCACTACCAATTGAATGTCTAAAGTTAGCAGTTCTTCAATGATATTTACTACCAAATCAAAGCCCTTCATTGCATCAATTCTTGAAATCATCCCTATCAAAGGAATATGCTTTTGTACCGGCAGCCCCAAAAGCTCTTGCAGCTGATTCTTATTCATTGCCTTACCTACCAATGAATCTACATTGTAATTCAAGAAGATCTCAGAGTCACTTTCCGGATTGTATATATCATAATCAATCCCGTTTATAATTCCATATAAATCCCTATCTCTGCTTTTTAATAGCCCATCCAGTCTCTCTCCAAATTCAGGACTTTGAATTTCCTTTGCATAGCTTTCACTTACCGTCGTGACTATGTCAGCGTAATTGATTCCACCTTTCATAAAGCTGACGCCGCCATAAAATTCTAATTTATCGACATCAAAATATTCTGAACCAAGATTTAATAAATCTCCCAGTATTTCCTGCTGGAATACCCCTTGATATTTTAAATTATGGATTGTAAAGATCGTTTTCATATTTCTGTAAGCTTGCTTTTGCCTATAGTGAGCATCCAAAAGAGGAACAATCATTCCCGTATGCCAATCATTGCAGTGAAGTACATCCGGCTTGAAGTCAATGCTTTCTATCATTT
>JAQZBD010000299.1 GCA_029239235.1 Herbinix sp. | reverse complement strand
GCGGGAACCTCGGATATCTCTATTACAAAGGATGGAAGTATCGTAGCGTATGGCATGATTCCCTTTGCCGGAGATGAGATTACGGAAACAATTGCCCAGAAGTACCTTGTGGAATTTAATGTGGCTGAGACAATGAAGACCTCCTGCCTAAAGAAAAAAAGTATCTCCTATAAGGATATTATGGGGATTAAGAATAAAGTGAATTCGGAAGAAATTCTTGATTCAGCGGCTAATGTTGTACATAAGATTACCCGGAGCGTGGCTGAAAAAATCATAGAGCTCAATGGCGGAAAATCAGTCAGCGCAGTCTTTGTAGTAGGCGGAGGAGGTAAGATTCCGGGCTTTGTTACCAGTCTGGCTGACTATCTTGAGCTGCCCCAGGATCGTGTTGCACTGCGCGGTGAAGAGGTACTTGGAAATGTTACATTTTTACAGGAGAAGATTAAGAAGGATTCTCTATTGGTAACACCAATCGGTATCTGCCTAACCTTCTATGAAAAGAGTAATAATTTCATCTTTGTCACTGTTAACGGTGTGAGGGTCAAATTGTATGATAACGATAAGCTAACGATATCCGATGCTGCTATTCAGGTCGGTTTTCCGAATGAAAAGCTGTTCCCGAGAAGAGGGAAACCAATTAACTATACACTGAACGGAAGCCCGCGCATGGTGAGAGGAGAGTTAGGCGAGGCCGCACATGTTAAGCTTAACGGGGAAATTGTTGGGTTAAATCATAGAATTCTTCAAAATGATAAGATCGAAATAGTAGAATCCACCATAGGGGAGGATGCTGCTTGTGAAATAGGACAGCTTCCCGAATATCATAGTACCATTACAATCACCTTTAATGGTTCAAAGATTCTTTGCCCTAAATTTATCGAGGTAAATGGCAAACTGGTATCGGAATATTATCAAATACAGGATCAGGATGAGATTCAGATGCTGAATTACTATACGCTTAGTCAGGTATTGGAATTCATGGATATTGGGTACAAGGGAGAGATCCAGGTGAATAATGTGAGCGTTGGTATGGAGGAAAAGGTATATGAGAATTTCAGCATTACCTGTAACCTGAATAACCAGCAGCTAACAGAAGAAAGTGATTTTGCGGAAGGTTATGAGGATAATACCTTGGAAATGGTTGTCACAGACCTTGATTCGCAGGAGAATAGTATGGTGGATAGTAAAGATGGGACAAAGAAGAATAATGCGAGAGACATCTATGTAACAGTGAACTCTACTGTTGTAAAGCTGGAGCAGAAAGAGAACTATATTTTTGTGGATATCTTTGATTTCTATCACTTTGATTTAACCACGATGAAGGGAACGGAACTGGTGACGGAATTGAATGGCAATCGAGTTGATTTTACCGCAACATTAGAGGATGGGGATCATATTCGGATTTATTGGCAGCCATAAATTGAGATAAGAATTAATATAATAAATAGAGTCGTAGTATGTGATATGATTCTGCAAATAAAAATAACTTTTGTGAAAACAGAAGTTATTTTTTTGTTTTTAAGCAAAGTTCAATCAGTTTATATGATAATTCAAGCATGAAAACATCGGATTATGATATTGGTTATCAAGATATAATGATAATCAATATCAAAATGCTTGACAAAGTTTTAATTCTACTATATGCTAATTGTGCTGGTTAAAAACTACCAATATTAAATTTAATTAATGGTTAATCTGTAAGCATATGGGAGGTATCGCTTTACAGAGGACTATGATACAAGATAAATCAGCGAGCTGATTTACTTGAAAAGAATTATAACTAAAGGAGAGTACATATGAAATTCAAAGTAATTAGTTCTATTTTATCCGTCGCGTTGGCACTGTCATTAACAGCTTGCTCAAGCTCAGCGCCAGAAGCAACAAATGAGGAAGCAACTACCACAACACCTGCTGCAACAGAGGCGCCGGTTAGTGAGGAAGCACCTGCGACAGATGCTGCTGAATATCCAATCACCATTAAACACGCATATGGAGAAACAGTGCTTGAAAGCAAACCGGAGCGGATTGCCACTATTTCTTGGGGTAATTTAGATGTTCCTTTGGCACTTGGTGTTGTTCCAGTTGGTGTTTCTGAGGCGAATTACGGTGTAATCGATGGAAGCGGCTTATTGCCTTGGAGCAAAGAAGGCTTCTCAAAATTAGGCGTAGATGAACCTACTCTTTTCCACGATACAGACGGACTGGACTATGAAGCGATCAGTGATGTGCAACCCGACGTTATTTTAGCTTCTTACTCTGGAATTACTCAGGAGGAGTATGATCTACTAAGTGAAATTGCTCCGGTTGTAGCATTCCCTACCGCGGCATGGCAGACCTACTGGCGTGATCAGATCATCATGGATGCAGCCGGTATGGGTATGAAGGCTGAAGGTGAAGTAGTAGTGGCTCAGTTAGAAGAGCTAATTGCTGAGAAAACAAGTGCATATCCTCAGATCAGTGGAAAGTCCGGTGCTTTCTTCTACTTTAATCCTACTGATTTAGGAAAATTCTATATCTATTTACCTACAGATCCTCGTGCTGCATATTTAACAGACTTAGGAATGGATTTCCCACAAAGTGTACTTGATATGGCAAAAGACACTGGTAGCTTTGCTCTTGAATTAAGTGCAGAAAATGCTGAGATTTTAAAGGATATTGATATCATGGTGGTTTATGGTAATGCGGCTTTACTTGAGGCATTACAGGCTGATTCCCTGCTTGGTACGGTTCCGGCTATACAAAACGGTGCGGTAGCATTGATTGAGGATGGTACACCGCTTGCGGCATCCGGTACTCCAAGTGCACTTTCTATTCCTGCAACTATTGATGAGTATCTGAAAGTAATTGGAGAGGCAGCTGATAAAGTGAAATGAGATTTACAAAAATAATTCTTTTACTTCTGGGAAGTATTCTTAGCCTTGCATTATGTACCTTGGTTTCACTGGCATTTGGTGCAAAATATGTGGAATTTCATAACGTTATTGATGCATTATTAGATCCACAAAATAATTCTTTTAATGCGCTGGTGGTTCAAGAAAGAATACCCAGAACTGTTTTTAGTATGCTTGCCGGAGCTTCTCTTGGAGTCTCCGGCGCTCTGATGCAGGCCATTACCCGCAACCCCATTGCTGATCCGAGTATTTTGGGCGTTAATACGGGAGCATCTTTATTCGTAGTAAGTGGAATTGCATTTTTTAATATCAGTACGGCAGGAGAATATATCTGGTTTGCTTTGGCCGGTGCAGCAGTTACCGCAATATTCGTATATGGAATTGGCTCCCTGGGCTATGGGGGCGCAACCCCCATCAAGCTGGCTTTAGCCGGTGCAGCTACCAGTGCTGCCTTAGCATCGCTTGTAAGTGCTGTAATTCTGCCAAGAACAGAGGTTATGAACGCTTATCGCTTTTGGCAGGTAGGAAGTGTCAGCGGTGCAAACTGGCAGGGGATTGCTACCGTATTACCATTTCTGATCATTGGTATTATAATTGCAGTGCTTTCCACACCTGCCTTGAATGCATTAGCCTTGGGAGATGAGGTGGCAACGGGGTTAGGTGTAAATACAGGTCTCATTAGACTCATCTGTGCTTTTGCCGGCGTGCTGTTATGCGGTGCCACAACAGCACTGGCAGGACCTATTGCGTTTGTTGGGCTTATGATGCCCCATACTATGCGACTTATCTGCGGCCCGAACCTACGTTACATTGTTCCTATGTCTGCAGTTGGCGGAGCTTTGCTATTAACGATTTCCGATGTCATCGGCAGATTAATTGGTAATCCGGGTGAGCTGGAAGCGGGTATTATAACAGCTTTCTTTGGAGCTCCGATTCTTATATTTATTGCAATGAGGGCAAAGGTACGATCAATA
>JAQZBD010000052.1 GCA_029239235.1 Herbinix sp. | reverse complement strand
TCCTGATTCACACGAATCACACCGTTATCAACTTTTCCGATTCCGATTCGACCCACATATTCATTATAGTCGATGGTACTGATCAACACCTGAGTTCCCTTCTCAGGATAGCCTTCCGGAGCAGGAATATAATTAATGATAGTTTCAAATAACGGAACCATATCCGGGCTGGTTTCTTCCATAGAAAGAGAAGCAACACCGGCTTTTGCAGATGCATAGATAAATGGACAGTCAAGCTGCTCATCACTGGCATCCAGTTCTAATAATAATTCTAATACCTCGTCAACTACCTCCACAGGTCTAGCTTCCGGTCGATCCATCTTGTTTACACATACAATTACAGGCAAAGATAAATCCAAAGCCTTCTTTAAAACGAATTTTGTCTGTGGCATAGGTCCTTCAAAGGCATCTACCACTAAGACAACTCCGTTAACCATCTTTAAAACACGTTCCACCTCACCACCAAAGTCGGCATGGCCTGGTGTATCTATGATATTAATCTTGGTTCCCTGATACATAACGGCAGTATTCTTTGACAAAATGGTAATACCGCGTTCCCGTTCAATTGCATTGGAATCCATGACTCTCTCTACGACTGCTTGGTTAGAACGAAATACACCGCTTTGTTTTAATAATTCATCCACCAATGTAGTCTTACCATGATCAACATGGGCGATGATGGCTATATTTCGTATATCCTCTCGTTTCCAACATATATTTAAAATACAGCATATATCTAAAATGCAATGTCTATTTGAAAGATAATCAAGTATAAAATAAATTTTAAATAAGCTTAGGGCAATTTGGGACCTTTAAACAGGCGATTAAAAATATTCAAAGTATTATTATTTGCTCCATAAGTAGGGCTATGAAGTAAGAAAAGTCAATATGGAAAAATTAATAAATATTTTTGGACAAATTAAGTTCCAATTGTATAAGGTTACAAAAATTGGAAAAACTATACTATTATATAAAAATGTACTTCTAAAATATGGAAAACAGCATATATTTTAAACGTAGGTTATTTCAAGGGATTCCTATGTTGAACCATAGTGAAGGTATAGCTCAGGTATAGTAACCGTATAGAAATAGTATATCCAATGTATAGTAACAGTATAGCCTAAGTTCAGTATTAGCTATACCTCACTCAGACAAAGAATATACTACGATATACACATATACTTACGCCAAACGCAAGCTAGACTAACATTAACCTTAAGAAATACCACCACATTTTAGAGCAGATTGGCGTAAGAATAAACGCCGGAAAAGAAGGGAGAGGTACGATATGACCGATAAAGTATTTGATAACAATCAAGTAAGTATTGCAGGAGAGGTAATCAGTGACTTCACGTTCAGTCATGATGTATTTGGAGAGGGCTTCTATGTATTAGAAGTAGTGGTGAGTCGTCTAAGTAATTCCTATGATATGATCCCAGTAATGGTATCAGAACGTCTCATAGACGTAAAACAGGATTACAAGGGCAAATTTGTTGAGGTGTTAGGACAATTCCGTTCTTATAACCGTCATGAAGAGAGTAAAAATAAATTAGTGCTTTCGGTATTTGCGAGAGAGGTAAAGATGATGGATGAATTATCTGAAAATGCAAAGCCGAATCATATTTTCTTAGATGGCTTTGTCTGCAAGCCGCCGATTTATCGTAAAACGCCATTGGGAAGAGAGATTGCAGACGTATTATTGGCAGTTAACCGCCCATATGGGAAATCAGACTATATTCCCTGTATTTGTTGGGGACGTAATGCAAGATTTGCAGAAAGCTTTGCCGTTGGAGGTCATGTGCAGGTCTGGGGTCGTATTCAGAGCCGCGAATACCAGAAAAAGCTTACCGATACTGATTTTGAAAAGCGCATAGCTTATGAAGTATCAGTGAGCAAGCTTGAATATTTAGAGGAATATTAAAAGAATTATTAGAAATAAAATAATCATATTAAAATGACAGGTTCGATAGAAAACATCTGAAATAGTTTCTATCGAACCTGTCATTTTGTTACAAGTGAATCAACGTACTGATTCATCTTATTAAAAAAATTACTGGATTAGTAACCTTGTTATTGAGGGCAAATTAACGCTTAACGTTTGTAATAATAAATCTACTTTCCGGCAGTGTAGGTATTTGATTCATAGGGTAAATTAAATTCTGTTCCGGAACTTCGTATTCCATTTGTTTTACAAGAAAATTAATACTAATTTTCATAACTTCGGTTACAATTCCTTCACCTGGACAGCGGTGTGTTTTGGTTGGATCACCTCCGCCCTGTGGAATAAAGCTGTATAAGTTTTCTTTCCAATCCTTAAAACGCATTGGATCAAATTTGTTCGGATTGCTCCAAAGCCTATCATCATGGTTGGTTCCATAAAGATCAAGCAATACCAGTGTGCCTGTTTTAAAATCCATTCCTCCCCACTGAAAATCTTTTATTACACGGGCACCGACAAATGGGCCGAAGGGATAAAATCTTCGAACCTCTTGTACAAACCAATCGGCATAGGCCGGATCCCCTTTGATAAGCTGTTCCTTACATTGTGGAAAATTATAAAGAGATAAGGCGCTAAAAATGATATAGGTTG
Organism: Herbinix sp.; assembly: GCA_029239235.1. Lineage (GTDB taxonomy): Bacteria > Bacillota > Clostridia > Lachnospirales > Lachnospiraceae > Mobilitalea. The sequence continues at coordinate 17,166 of JAQZBD010000052.1, read as the reverse complement.
AGATTGCTACAATCGGTCGGATAAAGTTAATGAGTTCAATTGCGGCCATTTCTTGATCCATCTGGCTTCCCTCTAAACTCTGGTAAGTAGCCATTGCATACAAAGGAGTGCCTTCCTGTACAGGTATTTGGCCAAGACGAACCGCTTCAATCATATTTTTAATCCAGTCCTCCGTCCGGGTTCTTGCTTTTTTTCCTTTCCTATGATCTGATCCCACCTTACCGAAGGAATCTACCATGTCGTTAAAGTCCTTCGCACGACTCTTAACCTCTGATTCTTCTAACTTTATTCCAGCAAAGCTGCAGGCAGCGCGGCATAAAATTTCATTTACCTCATCAAATAAGACAATCTGATCGCGCCTAACCCATTCATTGGAATAGATTTCCCACTGTTCCTTTACAAGCTGCGTCAGCTTTTGATAGTTAGACTGGCTCATAAAAGATAAAAAAAGCTGTTTTCTATGAAGGTGCGCCTTTCCATCCATGGTTTGTATTGCATTCACTCCAAATAATGTTTTTTGCACTCTCATGGGTGCTGCACCATTTCTTTGAAACAGCTCAGAGTCATAAAATACCTTAGCTGCTTCTTCTCCGGTCATACAAATAGCTTTTTCACCCATAATATGTGTCTCAAATACATCAGTTTTATACTTGGCTGCCCTGTTCCCGATAAACAAATAACCCTCCCTTAAGAGTGCTAACGTATGATCCAACCCTTTTTCCTTCCGTACATGCTCAAGTACCGGCATAATCTTGATATCTCCTTTCAGTAATTTTTAGGTAATAGGATTCAAATATAAAAAATCAGGTTTACGTGTTGAGATGAATATGTAGATATATTCATCGTTGCAGTTTAAAAGAGACTTTTGAAACCTGAATCATGATAGGTGATTGCGAAACTCTGAAACTACTTCCGCGAACTATATAGTTTTGCAATGATCTGAAATTGGAAAAAATGAATCCATATCTATTTTATTTTTCCCGAGAGCTTAAAAATTAAACTAAACCGGCATATTATTTACTTAATAAAAAGTAGCTCGTTGGATAGGAGAGCAGGTAAGTGATGATATGAATGGTATTTTTGTATTGACAGAAAAATACCCCGATGTTATTATTAGAATACGAATATTTTGAAAAATACATATTGCTTATGGTAGAGGTTGCATTGTTTAAGAGTATACTGCTGGATATGTCAGGCATAGAAGAACGCAGTGAAAGGAAATAGTGCCGAAGTTGTAAAGACCTGAATCTTTATTGCTGGGGGTATGGTGAATAACCATATAACTGTCATCATTCGAAGGCTCACATGCTTCATGTGAGACTATATGATGGAGGGCTGCCTAAAGAATATTTTTATGCTGTAGGAACATATGGATAGAACTATCCTGGTACCATGCAGGGATTCTTTAGTGTCGACTCTATGGTCGGCTTTTTTTTGTTTGCAGGTAACCATAAATGTATCTTAACAAATGAATTCGAAGGATAATCATATATCTGATTTATATTATAGGAACAAAATCATGTTCCTATAATCGAGATTCACGGCGCAAGTACAGCGCCTTTTATCAGAAGTAAAATACAACTTCTGATAACTTTTATTAGATGCAGGAAATAGGAGGATTGCAGTATGGCAATATTTAAAGGAGCAGGAGTAGCTATCATTACACCATTTACACAGGAAAATGAGGTGGATTTTGATAAGCTTGGAGAATTAATTGAATATCAGATCGCAGAGGGAACTGACAGTATCATTATCTGTGGAACTACAGGTGAAGCGTCCACGTTATCCCATGAGGAGCATTTGGAATGTATCCGCTATACTGTAGAAAAGGTAGCAAAGAGAGTACCGGTAGTGGCAGGAACAGGTTCCAATGCTACAGATACTGCAATTTATTTGTCCCAGGAAGCTGAAAAATATGGTGCAGACGGACTTTTGTTAGTTACACCATACTATAATAAAGCGACCCAAAAAGGACTGATCGCGCATTTTACAGCGGTCGCAGAGGCTGTAAATATACCCATGATCTTATATAATGTACCGGGTAGGACAGGATGTAATATCACACCGGCGACAGTTGCAGCTCTAGTAAAGAATGTGAAGAATATCGTAGGTATTAAAGAAGCAAGCGGTAACATTGCTCAGGTGGCTGAAATTATGCAGCTGACTGGGGGAAAGATTGACTTATACTCAGGAAATGATGATATGATTGTTCCTGTAATGTCACTTGGCGGTCAGGGAGTTATCTCAGTATTATCAAATATCGCACCGAAGGATACTCATGATATAGTTATGAAATTTTTAGAGGGAGATGTAGTAGGAAGCCGTGAACTTCAGTTGAAGTACTTCCCGCTTATCAATGCCTTGTTCTGTGAGGTTAACCCTATTCCTGTGAAGAAAGCAGTAAATTTGATGGGCTTCCAGGTAGGAGATTTGAGAATGCCATTGTCAGAAATGGAGCCGGCAAATGCAGAACGACTCTTGAAGGAAATGCAGGCGATAGGTATTAAAACAGTATAATCCGTGCATTATTTTTATAAAAACCATCAAAAAAACTATCACCCGATAGGAGGCAGCGTATGACAAATATCATTTTACGTGGTTGTAACGGAAAAATGGGTCAGGTAATTACCGATATCGTAGAAGCGGATGAAAATGCAGTAATCGTGGCAGGTATCGATGTAATACAGAATCGTATTAACAAGTATCCGGTTTATCAGAGCTTTACCAAATGTACTGTAATGGCAGATGTAATTATAGATTTTTCTGTAGCTGTGAATCTGGAAGAAATGCTGGACTTTGCAATCGAAAATCAAATAGGTATTGTTCTTTGTACCACAGGCTTTTCAAAAGAGCAATTGGAGGCAATTGAAGAGGCTTCGAACAGCATACCAATTTTAAAATCCGCTAACATGTCCATGGGTATCAATTTAATCTCAAAGTTAATTAAAGACGCAGCGGCGATTTTAGCAGATGCAGGTTTTGATATTGAAATTGTAGAAAAGCATCATAATAAAAAGGTGGATGCGCCATCTGGTACGGCACTGGCTTTAGCAGATTCGATTAATGAAGCATTAAATAATGAATATGGATACAAATATGACCGTTCCAGTGATCGTGTTCCCAGAGAGAAGAAAGAGATAGGAATATCCGCAGTTCGTGGAGGAACCATTGTAGGTGAGCACGAAGTAATATTTGCCGGAACGGACGAAGTGATTGAGATTAAGCATACTGCTTATTCGAAAGCTATCTTTGCAAAAGGAGCCGTGCAGGCAGCAAAATATCTTCCCGGGAAGCCGGCTCGCATGTATGACATGAGTGATTTGATGGAATAAGAAGGCTTAGGCTGTGGAGATGAATAAGGGTGCATATACATTCATCTGGACTTGCCTTACCATAATGGGGTTGCCTGAAAAGAAGGCAACCCCATTATGCCGGTCTGCGCCATCTGAATGTATATGCACCCTTATTCATCATTTAGGTATCGCATAGGGCAAAATCGATAAGACTCTACATATGGAATAAAACTAGAGGGTAAGTAAGGAGCATAGGAGCTGTTGTAAAACTAACTAATGGTTAGTTGAGCTACGGCTCCCTTTTTACGTTATAAAACAAAAATGGTATGTCCGATGATTATATTAAAAATTGAAACGGTGTGCTGTTTTTTAACTAAAAATGTTAATTTTGCAACAAGCCCCTTTATGATAATGGCTCTTTTATATAAATGTGGCGATGGAGCTGGGTGTATCTGTGTTCAGATGGCGCAGACCGGCATCAAGTGGTCGCCTGTATTTGGCGAACACTTGATGGTAAGGCAAGTCCAGATGAATACAGATACACCCAGCTTCATCTCGATACATAAATCTTCCTTACTTTTTTGAATTATTTGGATTTGTTCACAAAATCTTCGTAATCTTGTTGTATGATACGTAAGAAGTGCTGGAAAAACCTTCCCTAAGATTAATTAGGGAGCAGTTATGTATTATGCTTGTGTAGGCTGTATAGAAAGAGGAGAAGCTCATGCAGGCGAAACGATAAGGAGGTAAAGATTTTGATTGAGGTAAAAAATCTGACAAAGCGTTACGGAAATCAATTAGCAGTCAACAACCTATCCTTTAAGGTAGAAAAGGGACAGGTGTTAGGTTTTCTGGGGCCAAATGGCGCGGGAAAAACAACGACAATGAACATTATTACTGGGTACATTTCCGCAACAGAGGGAACGGTTATGATTAATGGGGTGGATGTTTTTGAGGAACCGGAAGCGGTTAAGAAGATGATTGGCTATCTTCCTGAATTTCCTCCGCTTTACCCTGAGATGACAGTAAGAGAGTACTTGAATTTTGCGGCTGATTTAAAGAAGGTACCTAAGAAGGAGAGAAAGGAAATGGTCGCTAAGGTCATGGATTCAACCATGATAACTCAAATGGCAGATCGGCTCATTAAGCATTTATCCAAGGGTTACAAGCAAAGAGTCGGGCTGGCGCAGGCAATCCTTGGTTATCCGGAGCTAATTATTCTGGATGAACCAACGGTAGGTCTTGATCCAAAGCAAATTATTGAAATCAGAGATTTAATTAAAGCACTGAGTAAAAACCATACTGTAATCTTAAGTTCACATATTATGCAGGAGGTAAGTGCTGTATGTGACATGGTAATGATTATAGATAAAGGGAAGCTGATCCTTCGTGAAAAGCCTGAGAATCTTAGTACCAGGCTTGGCTCCACCGGTGGCTTAAGGCTTTCTGTGAAAGGGAATAAGGAAGTTATACAAACCACATTAAGCAGGATAAGCCGGGTTGATAGAATTGGAATTCACGAAGCGGTCAGTGAAGAAATCCTTGAATTAACACTGCACTGTTCGGAAAAGGATGACATACGGGAGGAGGTATTCTATGCAATGAGTGAAGCAAGGACTCCGATCCTGGAGATGCAGTCCATCCGCATGAGCTTAGAAGATATCTTTCTTAAAGTTACCGGCAACTCAGAATTAATAGAGAATGGATCAATAGACAATCTGGCAGCAGGTAGTATGCCAGAATTAGATAGTAATGCCGTGGTGGTTGGCAAGAATACTGATGATACTGACAAACTGGAGGTAGATAACAATGCTGGCAATTTATAAGAAGGAGCTGCGCTCCTATTTTAATTCAATGATCGGATATGTATTCATGGCACTATTCTTGTTGATTATTGGCTTGTATTTCTTTTTTCAAAATTTTATCTATTCATCTGCCAATTTTGAGTATACATTAGCTTCGATAACATTTCTATTTGTGATTTTTGCTCCGCTCTTGACTATGAGGCTTATGGCAGAAGAGAATAAGCAAAAAACAGATCAGTTACTGCTTACGTCACCGGTAACGGCAACCTCTATCGTCGTAGGAAAGCTTTTAGCTGTGTTTTCGCTTTATTCTCTAATAATGCTGATTACCTGCTTCTATCCATTGATTCTGTCCTTATACGGAACTGTACCCTTCGCGAGTGCTTATTCTAGCATATTGGCATTTACCCTGATGGGAGGCGCTTATCTTGCCATTGGTTTATTCATCTCCGCCTTAACAGACAGCCAGATTGTAGCAGCGGTAATATCCTTTGTTGTATTTTTACTTACGATATTGATGGATGGCATCGCCGGATTATTACCAACGGATAATAAGTCAGCAGTTATGATTTTTACTGCGATTTTATTAGTAATCTGTATTGTAATATACCGTATGATGCATAACTTAACCATTGCGGTAGGCGTGGGTGTAATAAGTGCGGCAGGTTTAATCTGTGCTTATCTGTTAAAGCCGACCTTGTTTGACGGTTCCGTTGCGAATGTACTTGGTTGGTTATCAATCGTTAAGCGTTTTGATAACTTCTATTATGGGATTTTTGATGTTTCAGGACTGGTTTATTATATCAGCATTGCATGCTTATTTGCATTCTTAACGGTTCAAGTCATCAAAAAGAAGAGATGGAGCTAGGAAAGGAGAACGAGGCATTGAAAAAGTTAAATGGTGAAAATAAAAAGTTAGATTTTGTTGGAAGCTTGAAGGCATCCTTTTCCGGTAGAAAGTTTCGCAGCGGAGCCTATGCAACAGTTCTTTCAGTGGTGGTGATTGTAATTGTATTAATTGTAAATCTGATTGTAACAAAAATGAATATCCAGTTTGATTTAAGCCAAAACAGTATGTACTCTTTATCAGATGAGACAAAGCAATATGTTGCAGGCTTAAAGGATGACATTACAATTTATTATGTGGTTCAATCAGGAAATGAGACGGAGATTTTTGATAAGATTGCTCAGAAATATGATGATCTCTCGGACAAAATTACTTTAGAGCATAAAGACCCTGTATTATATCCTAATTTTGCAAAGGATTATGTGACAGAGGACGTAGCTGCTAATAGCTTTATCGTCGTAAATAATACTACCGGTAAAGCAAAATACGTGGATAGTAATGACCTGCTGGTGCAAGAGATTAATTATCAGACCTACCAGACGGAAACTACCGGTATTGATGTAGAGGGTAAGCTTACCTCCGCACTCCTTAATGTAACAACGGATCAGCTGCCTGTGGTATATGTGACAGAGGGACATGGGGAGGCGGAACTGGGTGATTCTTTTAACTCCGCATTGGATAAAATGAACGTACAGGTTGAGACACTAAAAACCGCTACGGTAGAGAACATACCGGAGGATTGCAATATCCTATTTATCAATTCACCAGAAAAGGATTTATCGGATGCAGAAACCACAATGATAAAGAATTACATGGCAGCAGGCGGCAAAGCAGTCGTGACCTTAGACTATAATGGTACGGATTTAGCGAATTTTTCATCTATTTTAGATTACTATGGTATCAAGATGAATAGCGGCATTGTACTGGAAGGTGATTCTAACATGTATGAAGCTAATTATCCTAATTATTTAATCCCTAGCATTGAGTCCCATGATATCACAAGCAAGGCATCCAGTGCTGGAATTCCGGTCTATTTGCCGATTTCTTCAGGTCTGACGATATCAGATTCTATAAGAAACTCACTAACGGTAACGCCATTACTCACAACTTCAGCCGATTCCTATTCAAAGACAAATATAGAAAGTACTACATTAGAGAAGGAGAAGGGGGATGTTGATGGACCTTTCTATCTGGGAGTGGTAGCAACAGATACTTATAATGATATCACCTCTGACTTAGTTGTATATTCTAGTGAGTATACCTTTACAGAGGATACTGCGAATTATGGCAATGCCAGCCTTTTAATAGGTACGGTTGGTTATTTGATTGATGATAGCAGTATAGTTTCAATTCCAACGAAAAGCTTACAGGAAGCACAGATTTATCCTTCCCAGCTTCAATCCATCGTTTGGGGACTTGTAACTGTAATCCTAATTCCCGTGGTAATATTTGTTACAGGCTCTGTTATTTGCCTTAGAAGGAGGAAGAAATAATGGCAAAAAGAAAGAAGAAAAACGCCATTACCTTAGGCTTCTTAGCGTTAGCCTTAATAGTTTTGATTGGAATCTATTTTTGGTATGATAATTATCAAAAGAGCAAGGAAAATAATGCTGACTCCGATGAGGAGCAGACCATCGACCTGGCTATGGTTGATACAACACAGGTGGATTCCATTCATTATGTAAAAGGTGATACAGATCTTACCTTTATATTAGAGAATGACGTCTGGGTAGAGCAAAAGGATGAAGAACGACCGATTAACCAGGAGCATATTACCTCTATTCTAAATGCGATAAAAGAGCTGAAGGCTGATAGACTGATTATGGAGTCACCGGAGGATTTGTCGGATTACGGATTGGAACAGCCTCAGGCAATACTCACGGCTACAATGAAGGATCAGTCAATCGTCACAGTAAAAATCGGGAGTGAAGCTACAGATTCCAGCGGTTATTACGGCTTGGTGAATGAGAACAGTACAGTATATTTACTGCCAACTGAATTAGGCGCTGCGCTCCAGTATAATGACCTGCAGATGACGGCACTCCCGGAGCCTCCCTCAATTACAGCGGAAAATATCACCCATATTGCTATTGATAACCGTACCGGCGAAGACTATGAATTACTCTACAGTGATGAGGAGAAGCTGGATAATACAGGAAGCAATATGTATGCCTGGCAATTTATAAAACCTTACGGCGAGGGCTATACAGCAGATTCTACAAAGGTCTCCGAGCTACAGGCAAAGTATACTACCTTTAGCTATCTTAACTGTGTAGATTATAAAGGAGAGGATCCCGGTAAATATGGATTGGAAGATCCGGCATCCAGCTTGCTGGTAGGTTATTTTGTAAGCCGCACAGAGGCATTGCCTACTCCGGAAACGGATCCTGACACAGGTAAAGAAGTTACGGAAAAAACCTATAACGATCCCTATGAATACAAGATCTATATTGGGAATCAGGATGAGGAAGGAAATTACTACGTAAGAATTGAAGGCTCCAATGCTGTGTATACGATGAGCTCCGAGTCGGTTGGCTCTATGCTTCAGATAGATGCCCTTAGCTTATTAAATCCCTATATCCTGTTGCCAAGCCTAGATAATGTAGACAAAGTAACTGTTCAGGTAGGGGATACAACCTATCAAATGGGGATTGACCATAAGAGCACAACCGCTACCTATACCTTTAATGGAAAAGATTCTGATGAGGATACCTTTAAAACACTGTATCAGCAGTTAATTGGTATTACCTATGATTCAGCCATTCCAAGTGATATTTCAGCAGGGAATGAAACACCGTATGTAACCCTTACCTATCATATTTTTGGAGATAATGAGAGGACTATTTCTGCATCCTTCCTGCCTTATGATGATAATTTCTATATCGTAAAGAAGAATAATGATACGCGATTTTTTGCAGATAAGCGAGCTGTTGACGATATCGCTAAGGCACTTGACAGCTGCACTGGTAAAGCAGAGTAACAGTAGAAAGATATTCGGTAGATAGATACTCGGTAGATAGATATTCGGGATATAAGTATTTGGTTTCAAAAGAAAAATAACTAACAAATGAAAAGAAGCTTTATTTGACGTGTTCCTCTACGGATTCTTGATTGATTTAAGTACGTACTGTGTCAGATAGAGCTTCTATTTTGTTCAAATCAATAAAATCTAGAATTATACAATTAGCTAATATTGCTAGCATCAATAAACTTGTACGAATATTCACAGACTTGTTATAATATATTTACATAAGAGACAAGCAAACGATATTAACAGCTGGGGAGGGAACCTGGAAAAGGAGCCAATATGAATATGAAAATTAAGTTAGTTATCATCGGAATCTGTGTAGTCATAGTATTCGTTGTTGGAACAATTAATATCAACCAAAAAATAAATGAGCAAAAAACCGGAGGGCATAACTTCATCAGCGTGGAGGATGATGTTATCACAAAAGCAGAAGCTTACCGATTACTAAGCTACCTTTATTATGATAAGGCGGCAAGAGAAGCATTAGCATTTGACATTACATATTCGGATGAGCAGATGTCCGGTTGGTATGATACCTATGTAAATGCAATTTATCATATGGGATTAATTGAAAAAGACATTGCCAAAAATCCGGAGGAGGCATTAACCTACGGTACCTGTAAGATATTAATGGACAACCTGATATTAAAGGAGCCGGATTTTCAGACTATTTATAAGAATTTATCCTTTGAGTTCACAAATCAGGACAAGGACATGGAGATAGCAGATTTTCTGGAAATATATCAGGCTATCCTGTCTGATGAAGAGTGGAAGAAGGAGAATACCTCACTGAAAGAGGAGACCTTACTTGTGCTAGGAAAGGATACTTCAGAGAATAATCCGGTTAGGATGATAACAAATCAAGGTAAATACTATTATGCGAATACCGCAGATTATAATAAATACTTATCAGCTGATTCCTCGACCCAAGTACAAAATAAGGACACGAGCAAAGGAGCAGCAGGTGAAATAACCGGAGCTGTAAATGAAGGGGCAGCAGGCATAACAACCGGAGCTGCCGATGAAGGAGTAACAGGTGAGATAAGCGGAGATGTAAGCACAGGAGTATTGGTTGCATCAACAGGAGATACAGCGGTAGGAAAAACCGGAGAAGTAACCGGAGCTGCGGATATAGAGGCCAAGGATGCAACGGAAGAAACAGATACTGCAAATGATGATAAGTCAACAGGATTAAACGAAGCAGCAACCAATCTTGTAGACCGCTACATGGATCAAGGAATTACGGTACTGACCTGTGGAAAGGAAATTGTCTATGTTACGGGCATATCAAAGGAAGAGATTATATTGCATAATGTGTGGATTAAGAAGGGTGAATCCTCAACACTAGAGGTATTTGTAAATGAAGTGGACAAAACCTTCACAACCCAGTATAAGCTTTCGGAGAATCTAGAAAAGGTCATTGGTGATATAACAATAAAAAATAAAATAATTGTCCAGCTTAGTGTGAAACCGGATATGATAAAAGGAAAGGTATTGCAAATCGGAGCCGATTTTATTGAGGTCGAGGGCTATGGGAAATTGCCTTTGGATGAGCACATGAAAATTTATAAAATCTATAATACTCTTTCAGAAGAGCCCTCAACAAGCATCCTGGTAGGCTATGAAAATACTAGCTTTATTGTATCAGAGGGAAAAGTAAATGCAGCTTTAATTACGGAAAATATCAAAGCTGAGAATATCCGGGTTCTTCTAACCACCACGAATTATAAGGAGAAATACCACCCTTCTATTAAGTTTACTGGAACAGGTAAATTCACTGTAACAGCTGGTGATACCACAGAAACTTATAAGAAGGGTGATGTTGTTACGATTAAGGAGGGAGATGAACTATTTAAAGACGGAAGGATTGTAATTGAACCGGTAGCAGAGGAGGGCAAGATAAAGGTTTTGTCAATTAAAAGGTCCTGCGGAAGTCCTATGTACCGAGGCCGCATTGAAATCTCCAAGGAGGATGCTGGGTTAATTATAATTAACGAATTACCGCTGGAGGAATATCTTTACGCAGTGCTTCCGAGTGAGATGCCTACCAGCTATGGGACAGAAGCGCTGAAGGTTCAGGCACTCTGCGCCAGAAGCTACGCATTTAAGCAGCTGCTTTCCAATGGAATGAGGGCATACGGTGCTCACGTGGATGATAGCACCTCTTATCAAGTGTATAATAATCTTGCGGAAAATGAGAATTCAATACTTGCTGTAAAGGAAACCTACGGTAAAGTAATTGAATATAATGGAGAGGTCATCAGTGCCTACTATTTCTCCACCTCCAGCGGACATACTGCCAATGTTTCAGAAGTCTGGGCTAGCAGCAAGGAATTGCCCTATATCAAAGGAAAGCTTCTGGTTAACGCAGATGGTCAGGGGGATGAAGGAGATTCGCAAGTCTCGAAGGAGTATAGTGATTTGTCTTCGGATAAGAGTTTTCGAAGCTTTATAGAATCGAAGGATCTTCTTACAACGGACAAGGAATTTAATTGGTACCGCTGGGAAGTTACCATCAGTGCTAAGAATTTAAAGAAGGTAATTGACGCGAATTTAAAGAAGCGTTATGAAGCTAGTCCTGGGCTGATCCTCACGAAAGATAAGGACGTGCAGGAGGAAAGTTATATTAGTGAGCCTGTGGATACGGTAGGTTCCATTGTGGATATTCAAGTCATAAAACGAGAAAGCAGTGGAATTGTTTCAGAAATTTTAATAGTGGGTAGTGAAAATACCATAAAGGTACGTTCAGAATATAATATAAGAACCTTGCTGGCACCGCTCTATGATAAAATTGTACGTTTGGATGAGACAACAGTAGAAAAAATGAGCTTACTGCCAAGTGCTTTCTTCGCCCTTGATGCGACCATGAAAAAAAATAAACTATCCAGTATAACATTAAAAGGGGGAGGCTACGGACACGGTGTCGGCTTAAGCCAAAACGGAGTGAAAGCATTGGCAGAGCAGGGAGTAAATTATGAGGACATCGTTTCCTTCTTCTATAAGGATATCGATATAGGGTTTATTTACGAATAGTTAGTCCTTCGTGGAGGTCATATAGATTCTTCTTAACTTATGCATAAAGGCTTTATTTGTAATTAAAATGTTAAACTCCGCACCTAAAAACAAAATATACATACAAAAATACATCCAAAGCATAAATAAAACAATAGCAGTTAAGCTCCCATACATGGAGGAATAATTGGAGAAGTTATCAATATAGTAACTAAAGGCATAGGAAAACCCCATCCAACCTGCCGCGCAAATCATTGCTCCTGGGAGCTCACTCATGATTCTTGTTTTACGATTTGGGATTACAATGTAAATGATTAAAAAGAAGATAATTAGGATTACAAGTCCGAGGATCGTCCTTAAACTTATGATTACCAAGGCAGTGTCCATTAAAATAGGTATTTTTTGTTCAATCCAGTAATATAGCCGGTTACCAAATACGAAAAGTACCATGGTAGCGAGAAGCATTATGGCAAAGATTAAAGTATAAAAGGCTGCGATAGCACGAAGGAAGAAATAATTTCTGGTTTCATTAATTTCATAAACCGAATTTAGACCTTTCATTATAGCAAGGAATCCTTTTGCAGCTGACCATAAAGCAGTAATAGCGGTGATAGAGATTACGGTGGAGGAAGCAGTGTGATCATATATCTCCGTTATGACGGAAAAAAGCATGGAGCTAACCGTGGTTGGAAATACTTCTGTTATAAATCTAAGAACATTACTTTCCTCTAAAGGAAATAAGTAAACCAGACTTAACAGTAGCATGATAAAAGGAAAGAAGGAGATGATGATAAAAAAAGCTGCCTGAGCCGAAAAGGCTTCAACATGATCACCTGTTATTTTCCTAGATAATATCCCGATTAAGCGAAAAGTAGCTTTTATCATGAGAGTTCTCCATTTCTATAAGGCAATGTCATATATCTATTATATGATAAAATTGGTCGCATATACAGATAAAAATGCACTGAGCTAATATAGTGCCAGTCCTTTAAACCATTAACGGAGGTACAAGCTAATATTTCGAGGGTAGAAGTATTATCATAGGAAGGAAATTAAAGTTTAATTTTGAACTGTAATGGACCCAATTGTAATCGTATCCCAGTAATCAAAATTTATTGTAATATCATAGCTATCTTTAATTTTATTATAGAGAGCAGTAAACTGCTTGTCTTCCTCCGTAGCGATAGCATCCCCAACAGCCTGTTCATAACGGTTTGAGGAATTGTTGTCGATCATATGGATGATAAAGTAGCCATAATCCGTTGTAACTAGAGAGCTGTAGGCATCCTTTTCCAGCTCTATTGCTGCGTTTTGATATTCTACTTCAATATCCTTATCACCATAGACAAAATTACGATTTTTATATTGTAAACTAGAATATTGGTTTAGCAGGTCATCAAAACCTGCGCCAGCCAAAAGTTGATTATGTATCCTTTTAATCAATTTATTAGCGGAGGCTCTCTCACCCTCACTTAGGGGAGAAATTGTATTGTCTTCATATAAAACAGTTGGAAGAAACAAACATTCCGTTACATATTCTCTATTATCCTCGAAATCAATACTTTTTCTGATCGATTTGTCATCGATGAAAATATCTTTTAAAAGATAGTCCCGGTATTTATCACCCAGTTCATGAATTTTAATGGATTTTTCTAATACGTTCTGTGTCAGTCCAATTTGATCTAAACCTTCTTTGGAAGAATCAGCTCGAATACTCTGAATTGTAGCAGCTACCTTATCCAGCTCTTTGGCTGACAACTTAATCCCATGCTTATCTGCCTGATCAGACAACAGCTCGTACATTACCACTTCTGCCAGAATTGAATTTTTTGCTGACTCACGAAGTGTTATACCCTGATAGGTGTAATCCCAATAACTACAGCCAAAATGGGTCTGATAATAGGATTCTAATTGATTTCCATCTTTTTCAATCAAATAAACGTCATATAGAATATCTTCCATATAGATAGATTTATCATCTATAGTAACAATGGGTTCCTCTTTTGCTCCGCTGCAACCAATGGTATTGATTGTTAAAGCTATTGTAAGCAGCGTAATAGCGGCTGCGAGGTTTTTACTTCTTTTCACTTTTATTCCTCCGATGATATCAATGCGGTATTATTATTATACGCTAATATTGCATAAAAGCAAGCACCGGTAAAAGAATACCGGGAGCAAGCAAAAATTGTTGTTAAAACAGAAGAGGTTTGTCGAAATGAATTTTATTATGTAAAACCGAGGAAATATCGGTGATTGCATGACTGATTTAATAAATATTTATCTATAATAATTCCCATAAACTATTGATTTTTCTGGCTTTTATAGTATGATGAATAGTGTGAAATAAAAAACATTTCACATCCGGCATTGAGCAGCCTTACGGCTGAATGACCGTTAGTGTGAAATAAAAAACATTTCACATCCGGCATTGAGCAGCCTTACGGCTGAATTCACATCCGGCATTGAGTGAAGATTTATAAGTACGGAGGATTGTCGTAATGATTAATTTTGATGAAGAAATACAAAAGTTTCAGCCAAGCCTTGAGATTGAACAAGCAGAGGATGTTATTAATAATAATGATTTGACTGATGTAACTGATATATTGAAAGAAATACTAAAGGGAACAAAGAAAACAAATAACGATTAGATTAAGTACAGTTAGGTGGGATGATATGGTTTGCCCGAATTGCGGAAGTAATATGTCAGACAAGAGAAAACGCTGTGAGAGATGCGGTAATGATTTGACAATTTATAAAAAAGTATTTTCAGCTTCGAATCATTTCTATAATGATGGACTTGCAAGAGCAAAAGTAAGGGATTTATCTGGAGCAATCATATCCCTGCGTAAGAGCCTTGAATTAAATAAATTAAATATAAATGCCAGAAATCTGCTAGGACTTGTTTATTATGAAATGGGCGAGATGGTGGCGGCAATCAGCGAGTGGGTTATCAGTAAGCACTTTAAACCGGAAGATAACGATGCAGATGAATATATTAATAAGGTTCAATCAAACCTTACAAAATTGGATTCCCTGAACCAGGCTATAAAGCGTTATAATACAGCCTTAGGTTTTGCGAAACAGGGAAGTGATGATCTTGCCATAATTCAGCTGAAAAAGGTGGTTAACCTCAATGTGAATTTTATCCGGGCTTACCAACTGTTAGTACTATTGCTGATTAAGACAGGTGAAAAGGATAAAGCGAAAAAATATCTTCAAAAGATAGCTAAAATCGATGTAACTAATACAACTACATTAAAATATCTAAAAGAGATTGAGGTTGCGGCAGCAGTAAAGGATTTGAATAGTAATCCCGAGGCAGAACAGCCGCCTTCCACAGGAGCAATTATGCCAATCTCTTCTTATCGAGAGGACAAGCCCAATGTTATGGCTTATGTTAATCTGGTGATTGGTATCGTAATTGGCTTAGCTGTGGCAGCCTTTTTAATTGTGCCCACCATCAAAAAGAACGTAACTTCTGATAATGATTCCGGATATGCGGATATTGGATATACTGCTGAACAGATTCAGCAAAAGGATGATCTGATAACACAGCTGCAAGCAGAAAAAGAGCAGCTGGAAAAGGATAAAAAGGATTTGCAGACACAGATTGATACTCTTAATAAGGCGGAAGATAAAGATATTTATACCGGTTTAATTGAGACAACGATAGTCTATATGGCCGAGTTGGAGAAATCGAAAAGTCAGCAGGATTTGATCACTGTGGCAGATTCACTGGCTAATATTGATGATACAAAACTTGAAGCAGAGGCCGCTAAACAATTATATCAGGATCTGAAGACAGTGACCTTTCCGGAAGCTGCTAAGAACCATTATGAAAAAGGACATAGTCTCTACACTCAGGGAAAATATGAGGAGGCTTTGGTTCAGTTAAAGCAGGCAATGAAGTTTGATCCCGAAGATGTAGATGCTGTTTATTTTGCAGCGAGAGCTTATCATAGGCTGGATGATAAGAGTAATGCAGCCGTTTATTATAATCAGGTTATTAATGATTTTCCAGATTCATCGCGAGTAGCAGATGCAAATGATTACTTAAAGGACGTACAGGAGTAAATTAAAAATACGAAAGATAATATACGAAAAAGACGTTTCATGCTGAAGGACACCTGTGTCCTTCCATAAAAGGTCTTTTTTCTTGACCAAAATCAAATGGAAATATAAGTAAACAATAGGAGGCTACAGTAGATGCAAGACGAGAAAAAGAAAACCAAGTTAATTCGGGGAACTGGAGAGGGGGTCACGGAATATGAAATTGATGGCCGCTGTTTAATTATCCGGTTACGAGCTGAACTCGATCATCATAATGCGGTTCAGATCAGGGAAGAGGCAGATAGAATTATTGATCGTAAAAATATCAAACATATCATTTTTGACTTTTCAGAAGCAGGTTTTATGGATAGTGCAGGTATTGGCGTGATCATGGGAAGATATCGCAAGGTTATATTTATCGGGGGAAAAATAGCGGTGTCAAACGTGAGTTCAGCTGTTGACAGAATATTTCGGTTGTCCGGACTTTATAAAATCATAGAAAAATATGACACAGTAGAGGCAGCGCTTCATATTTTGGTAAAATAACAAATAGGCAGTTGCGAAACATATAGATAAAGGTAAAATGTCGTAGTACCTAATAATTTAGTGAAAGTAGAAAGGGGAATATTTAAGAATGAACGATAAAAATGAAATGAGGCTGGAGTTTGAAAGCCGGTCACAGAATGAAAGCTTTGCAAGAACCGTTGTAGCAGCTTTTGTGGCACAACTTGATCCAACGATTGAAGAGCTGGCAGATATCAAAACTGCAGTGTCTGAGGCAGTTACGAATTCCATAATTCATGGTTATGTGGATGAAATAGGTGTGATATCAATGCATTGTACGATTTGTGAGAATGAGCTAACCGTTGAAATTATCGATCAGGGAGTTGGAATTGATGATGTAAATAAAGCAATGGAGCCCTTATATACGACTAAGCCTGAGTTGGAGCGCTCGGGTATGGGATTCTCCTTTATGGAAGCCTTTATGGACGATTTACAGGTGGTATCCTCCTCAGGAACCGGGACTAGGGTAATTATGAGAAAGAAAATCGGAAGAATAGAGATGAAAAGAAGATTTGCTCCACAGACATTTGAAATTGAGGCTTAGTGTGAAATAAAAAAATATTTCAC
>JAQZBD010000298.1 GCA_029239235.1 Herbinix sp. | reverse complement strand
CGATCCAGAAATTTATCTTGGATCGCTCCGTTTCTATCATTAGAATTTACCAGCATTAAAAGGAATGGATCATTTATTCCAATCTGGATTTCAGTATTTCATTCATTGAGATGCGATTTATCTTTTTCTTACTTAAGGCCTTTGTTAATTCATAGGTAATATAAATGATTACAAAACCTGCAATTAAATAGCGATAGCTTATTGTAATCGGTAATGAAATACTCATCTCCTTCGTAAGCGAGCGAAACATTTCATTTAACGAAGCTAATAACAGTGGTACACCTAAGATATATCCCAGTATTACAGAAAACGAGGAACTGTTTAATATAAGGGAATAGACTTCCCGCTTACGGTAACCCAGAATTTTCATAAGAGAAATATTCTCCTTGTTTTCTTCAATCATCATGGATGTAACAACATAGATGACGATTAATCCAATCAGAAAAGCCATAAATCCCATAACCCCAATCATGGATTGTATCGGTGCCATCATAGTAGTAAAAGCATTTTTGATTTCATTCTTTGTTACTACCGCTAGTAGTTGTTCCGGAGGAAGATCAAGCTTTTCATCACTCCACAATCCCATATAGCTTCCTATGGGTAGACCAAGCATCTTGTTAAAGTAATTTTCCGGAAGATAAAGGTAACTGCCCACATAAGATTCCGCTATTTTATCCACCTTGATCTTGTATTCCTTTGAATCCAACTTGCTGACCACCGAAATCGTATCGTTAAGGTTCACCTTCAGTTTTTCTGCCAACGCTTTCGTAATAACAACTTGATTCATATCAATGGGATTGCCTGACCGGTCTTTGAAGGTAACAAATCGAGAATCCGGAGAAACTCCATAGATCGTAATCCCTATTTTATCATCAGAGCTTAACGCAAAGGGCAATTCTAAGAAAGGTTCCCCCTTGGCAGGCTCTCCCTGCATTATTGTGTTAAAAACATAACTATACTCATATTGAAATGCATCATTGAATCCCTTCTGCATGACGCTATCCAAAGAGTTTTTTGCTGCAAATCCCACAAGAAGCAGCATTGTCGCCATGATAATACCCAGTAGTAAAAAAGAACTTCTCGCTACACTTCTTAGCTGTTCCCTAATCTTGAATTTGGTTGTAAACTTGAATTTATCCAGCTTTAAATGCCGTTCCAATAATCCAACTTTATTCTCTTCACTTCCACCTCTCATCAACTGCAACGGCGTTAATCTCAGTGCTTTTCTCACTACCAGATATCCGGCTACGGTAAGGAAAGCCACTGGCAACAATACACTGATTATCATATACTTCAACTGGTAATCCACTGTACCTACCGGCATATTAAAATATGTTACCATAAAATTAAGCATCGGTCTTAGTGTCAGCGTACCTAGGATTGTTCCAACAATCCCACCGATGATAGCAATAAGAACCGGATATCTTAAATAATGATTCATTATTTCTTTTTTCTTATATCCAAGCGCATAAAGTGTGCCAATAATTGCTGCTTCCCGTTTTACTGTTCTCCACATAACAATACCGGTCAATATACAGGTTAATAAAAGGATTGCTACCGGTAAAACCGTGCTTATTTGCGAAATCCCACTCTGTTTCGCTGTAACAAACGAGATCCTTGGATTTACTGTTGCACTCATCCAGCCCAGTATTTTAACGCCCCCACTTGTAATGACTGCTTTAAACTCTGCTATCCTTTGCGAAAGACCACTACCACCCGCTCCATTCTGGTTCTCGATAAATTTTACTTGATAGAAACGGTTTCCTTTCATGATAGAGCTAAAATCCTCTTTTGTAAGTACAGCA
The DNA here is from genome assembly GCA_029239235.1 of Herbinix sp. Classification (GTDB taxonomy): domain Bacteria; phylum Bacillota; class Clostridia; order Lachnospirales; family Lachnospiraceae; genus Mobilitalea. Next base: position 2,090 of record JAQZBD010000298.1, on the reverse strand, counting down.
ACACCAAAATGTGATGGGTCTGTCATTAAATCACTATCGTTTTTTACCGGATAGATATAATTCGGAATTGACATAAATCCCGCGATTAAGAATGCTTTCTCTTGAATGAATATTTGGTCTCCTATCCTTAACTTGTGTGCTGCAGCAAATCCTGGGTCTATCAAGATATCATTACCACTCAATTCATTTCCCTCGATTATTGCAGGGATATTAACCTTAGTATTTTCGGAAAATAGGCGCAGTGTTATGTCTTCTTGATAGGCATAATCAAAGGTTCTACCCTCTTCCAACCTCAAGTTATATTGCGCTTCCAGCTCGGCAATATTACGAAGCTCCTGGTCGGTCATGAAATTCGCATCCTCTTGAACATAATTCTCTCCGAAAGAGGCAATGATACCATCCAAATTAAGTGCCAGCAGATTAAACATCGTAAAAAGCAGACAGCTTAAAGTAATGAGCGCTATGGAGCCTAAGTATTGTGATTTACTTTCCATCATGGTTCTCTTAATTTTTCTATGAATAACCATTACCACTCAATCCTTTCTGCCGGCATAACCGTGCTGTTTCTTATGCTTTCGACAATTTCTCCGCTTCGTACACGGTAGACTCTGCTTGCCATGGCACTGATTGCCGTATTATGGGTGATCATTAAGATAGTTGTTCCAAACTTTTTATTAATATTTTGAAGAAGTTTTAATATATCTCTGGAAGTCGAATAGTCCAGCGCACCGGTTGGCTCATCACATAACAATAATTTTGGGTTTTTCACAACAGCTCTTGCGATGGATACCCGTTGTTGTTCTCCACCACTTAATTCTCTCGGGAATCGATGCTTCTTATCGGCCATACCAACTGCCTGTAATACTTCATCCACCGGTATGGGTGATTTACTAATGTTAGAAACCACTTCTACATTTTCACCAACCGTTAGATTCGGAATCAGATTATAAAACTGAAATATAAACCCCACCATTTCTCGTCTGTAATCCGTGAGTTTGTTATCGTTTAACTTTGTTACCTCAATATTATTCACGGTCACGATACCATTATCGCTTCGATCAATTCCACCTATAATATTGAGTAGGGTCGTCTTGCCGGAACCGGAAGGTCCTAGGATAACTCCGATTTCTCCTTGATCAAGTTCCATCTCGACACTCTTTAGAACCTGTGTATTAATCGCTCCGCTTGTATAGCTTTTCGAAAGATTTTTCACTTTAATAAACATTTATCTTCCTCCCATTCCATGCTTTAAAAGCTCTATCATCGCTTTAATATCATCCTCATATTTATCATAATCATCATTAAGGATGTCTTCTCCATGCGCTCTTGCCTTATTCATCATATATTCCTTTATTTTATAACTTACCCCTAAGGTATATAGGGATATCAAATGGATATCGATATCATTTCGTATGGACCCATTTTTCTGGCCTACTTCTAATAACTTAAGCATATACTCATTCGAAAATTTTATCATAAACTCCATTGATTCATCCGTTAAGCTGTTGTACTTTCCTAAGAATACATCCTGAACAAAAATTCCCAACTCTCTTTCTTCTCTAATCTGTTTCATGGAGCTCTTTGAATTTGTGATTAGGAAATCAAAAATATCCATTTCTTCGTTCTGGATTGTTAGATTGGGTGCATATTTTTTGACCAACAGTTCAAGTGTCCATTTAACCGCATAAAGGAATAGTTCTCTTTTATTCTCAAAATACTGATACATACTGCCCTTCGCTACTCCCGCACTTTTGGCAATGTCCCCTATATTGCCTTTATCAAATCCATTTGTATTAAATTCATTAACAGCTGCACGCATGATCTTTTCTTGCTTTTCTGCAGACAAATTAAGAAAAGTTTCCTTTGGCAAATTAATTTACCTCCTTTTGCTTTTATATGACCCACAGGTCATATGACTCTATGGTCACATTATATGACTCATCAGTCACATTGTCAATAGGAGGCATAAAATAATTGATTACACATCAAAAAGACTCCCTTAATCAAGAGGGAGCCTATCGTTTCTATAGATAAAGGAACGTTTTAACCTTTTCTTTCGTAGTAAGTTGTTGGGCAGAATATTATCAGAC
>JAQZBD010000051.1 GCA_029239235.1 Herbinix sp. | reverse complement strand
AAATCTATTTTTGGATCTCATGTGGAGATCCATATTTTTAGAATTTTCAGGGTTGTTTTACTGTTCAATTATCAAGGTTCATTTTGCTGCACCCCTTATTTATCAAGGCTTGCAGGCTTTTTGTTTTTCGCTCACGTGGCGGCTTGCCGCGTCAGCAAAAAGAAGTATATCACCTTGCAAAGAGAATGTCAACAACTTTTTCAAACTTTTTTGCTTCCAATTTATGGATACCCCGAGGTAAAAAATACACCTGCTTTATCCATCCTCTTACGAATCCATTTCTAACAGATTTTAAGTAAGCAATAAGACGCGGCAGGTGCAATGCAATCCGATAATATATTACTATCGTTTATGTACTAACTCATAGCACTATTATATTATTATCTTGGTAATATTCGTGATGAACTTCAGAAGATAGTTGTTATTATAAATAAAGCTTAAGGTCTGATCCTGTCCAATCATCTCTAACGCTTTTTGTCCTGGCTCTGTACTTCCAAATACTGTTAGCAGGATAAAGAAAATCCAAACTACCACAAGTCCATGAACTAATCCTGCTACTAATCCGGCTGTTTTATTAATTTGATTTAACAACGGTAATTTACTGATGAGATTCAGTGCAAAGCAGATTACCCATAGAAGAATCAGCACAACTACAAAGGTTATGATAAATGCCATAGCATTAAGAATAACTCCTGTAAGATAACTGCTTACATAATCCTGAAAGTTATCAATTGCCATTTCTTTATACACTTCAACTGTATTATTCTTCATTAAAGAGTCCTTGATGGATTGGGGTAAGGACAATTCCTGAATGAAGCCCTCCTGTTCCTCATCAATTACTTCTTTTTCTGAAAAGGGCAGCATTTTTTCAACCTTCGAGGAGATTCCCTCATAGATTTTATCATTATTTCTCATATAATTATTGATATAAGGACTTACCCATATCGTTAGAACTACTGCGATTATCATGGAAAATAGTGAAAACACCGTCTTTATTAAGCCCGCTTTCATACCTATTAGTGCATTTACAACTAAAATTGCCAGTACGACTATCAATAATACATTCATTCCATTTCTCCTTCATACTTTTCCAAACTACGAACTACAAAATTTTGTTTCTGCTAGTTTAATCGAATTTCTAATATATCCTTACCGGTCATCAAGTAATAACGATCAAAGTAATTAATTGGATAAATCCCTTCAATACTTTCCTCAAAGGTATATTTAAATTTCACCACACCACTCAGCTTCATGATAATACAAGAGGTATTATTATACATAATGAGCTCTTTCTCTGTAAGATAGATGGTCTCATAGTTAAAATCAACATCCCTTTCCAATACCTTATTACCCTTTAGATCATAGAGCAAAAGCTGTTTATCGTTAGCCCCATCTTGTTGGATCACCACTCCGATATATTGCTCGTTATGCATTACACTTTGTATCTTACCTTCCAGCTTCTCTTCATGGACGCTCTTTGGCAGTTCCTCCATGGAGTAGATGACGAATCCATTATCCTTATAGGCACATATGGTATCATTATTCACGAACTCTACCTTCGGAACTATGATACCTTCATCAAATTTAAATCCGCCTGCAAAGCGATCCGTCATATTTTTTCCGACCTCTCCAAAATTGTAGCAGGATACCATATCGGTTAGACTTCCTTCCGTAAAAGACAGATAACTGGTAACCAACTTTTGAGCATCATCTGATATTGATATATCCAAGGGATACCCTTGTGAACTAACCGTAGTTTCGATGGGAGCCAGCTCCGTTCCATCTTTATCGTATAATATGATTTGATTGCCTTTTTTACTTTCCGTTAAAACAGCCACAACTCCCTGTTGACCTACCTCCACGGTTTGAATATCATTGACCGTCGGTATATTGCCGACTTCGCCGTCTTCATTGTAAATATAGATTGACTTACCAGCCCGATCAGCAATAACCACATAGTTTTTACAGGAATCAGCGATAGGGTCTGCCATTTCATATGCACCATTCCATAGCTGTGTCCCGTTTTTGCTGATTGCTACCGCGCCATCTTTACTATATTTAACGATGCCCTGGTCAAAGGCTATGTAACCAACTGCATTCACACCTGTAATTTCTGTTTTTTTAACTAATTTATAGTCATTATATTTTTTTAAACTAATATAGCTATATCCTACCAGGCCCGCCGCTATTATGAGTAGGAGCAGAGTTACAAGGACTATCCTTCTTCTCCTTCTCAGCCGCTTCTTGCGGATACCGTACTCTCGTAAGGCCTGTCCTTCTTTTTCGTTCGCCATAAAACCTACTCCTGCTGTTGTTATCTGTAACTTCAATTACTTTTTTTTGTAAATTATAACAAAAAGATTATAACTCATTTTCATGCTCTTGGCACCTATTATTTTCTCATGGTAAATAGAAAATAGGACTCATTTGCTAAAAAAGGTGCTATGAAGGTTATTAATTCCTTCATAAGCACCTATGTCCGCACCGTTTCCTGTAAGTCGAAAATATTGATTGGAAAAGCTCCTTTATATGTGGTATTAAGGAACAATTAGCTTCTGTCCCACAAAGATATAATCAGGATTATCAATATTATTCAGCTGCATTATTGTTTTAGCCTTCGTATAGGTTTTATAAAGTTTATAACTAATGTCTGCCAGGGTGTCACCCTCTTGTACAACATAGTAATTGACCACTGTTTGGGTCTCTTTACTCGTCGCAGCCTTCTCCTGTTTTTTTGGCTTAGGGGTAGCAGTTGGTTTAGGAGTAGCAGTTGGCTTAGGAGTAGAAGTTGGCTTAGGAGTCACTGTTGGGGTTACTGTCTGAGCTTCCTTACCTGTCGATGCATCTTCCACTTTTTCTGTATCCTCAGAGTTTTTCACTCCACCGGAAAGAACCTCTACCTCCAGATTCTGATCCCCATCCTCTGTCAGAGCCTTTTCTGTTTCCTTGGTTTCCTCCGTATTCGACTTCTCATTCTTTACATTCGAGGAATTCGCCTCTACAGAAGGCGCATCCTCCTCCACGGATGTCCCCTGCATTTGTTCCATACTGGCTGTAAGGTATTCCATGGTTTTTTGCATACTCTTCATTTGGTCATAATTATTAAGAATCGCTGCTCCAACTACCAAAATAATGGCTGCCAGCAGCGTCCCTGCAGCATACATGAGTCGTGTGGAGTTTTGACCCTCTTCCACTGGCAGCTTTTTATTCTGGAGTACTGTACGAATATCCTTGGATACCTTATCCTCGTAGGCAGCCTCACTGCTGGGAATATTTTTGTAACTAATCATATAGTTCTGCATTTCTTCATTTTTTTCGTAATATATGTAATAGCCTTCCTGTTTGTTTAGTTTACTATTTTCATAGCAATAGAAGGCTTCTTCTCGTTCCATATTATCAAAGGTTAATAGCACCTTATCTTGTCCCGCAAAATTATCCAAATGAATCTTTAAGATTTTCTCCTCATCAGCTAAAAGATACCCCGGACCCCCAATAAACCAGCCCACGATTTCCGCATTAACGAAATATTCCTTGATATCCTCATAAATGCCTGTCCATACCTCATTGGAAAATACAATATCTTCCTCCATCCCAAGCCCTTTAATTTCTAGTGCTCCCGAAACGAAGATATTACGTACATTTTCCGCACGTATACATTGACCAACCAAAACGGCGAGTTTATATCCCGAATAGTCCCCTCCGGCCAATTGCTTGATGAAAGTCATCACATAGTCTTCAACGTAGATGTTTTTACCGGTGTTTCCCTTTCCAATCTGGCGAATATTCTTAGGCATCTTAAAGGCCGGTTGTACTTTGTTTTTTCCCGACTCTCCACTTTCGTTGCTGTATATGGTTTCTATCACGCGATTCACTCCTCTTCCATTCTGCTTAATATCAGAACCCATCATATCATAAGCAGGACAGGCTTTTTGTCAGAATTAGTGAAAGAATCCTTATAACTTGTCCACAGATTTCTGCTTAATTATGCTATTATCGTCGGTCTTCTACCTAATTTAGCCCCTGACAAATAGGAATTCCTCGAAAAAGACCGGAAATAAGCTTATTTATTAGGAATTTTAAGCATTATTCATGTCTATTATTTATTGAATTGGTAATACTTTTGCTAAGATTATTCCTTTGGAGGTTATTGATGAGCATTTTTTTTAAAAATACCAGCAGGGTATCCTACTTTAATTCCGGTGAAAAGAGTTCTGCTTATGAACTCGGCTGCACTTTGACAGATTTGATAAAAGAACAGGTACTGTCCAATCGTACCATTATATTCCTTTGCATTGGCTCTGACCGAGCAACTGGTGATTGCCTTGGCCCCATCATTGGATATAAGTTGTCTAAATATAAAAAATACCACAATTATCATGTATACGGTACCCTGGAGGAACCTGTGCATGCAAAAAATCTAAAAGATACCATCGATATGATTAACCAGGTTCATGAGGATGCTTTTATCATTGCAATTGACGCATCCTTAGGCAAATCAAATCACGTCGGTTATATTACACTCGGAGAAGGTCCTCTGAAACCGGGCGCCGGAGTAGATAAAGAATTGCCTGAGGTCGGTGATATTTTCATAACCGGCATTGTAAACTTTTCTGGATTTCTAGATCATATGCTCCTTCAGACAACCCGTTTAAATGTTGTAATGGCAATGGCAGACCAAATCTGCCTGGGAATCAATTATAGCATTAATCATTTGAGAACATTGGCACTGCGTTAATTAATATAGGATCTATTATTTCCACAAGCAGCACAAAAAACCGGCGGTTAATCCACATTTCTATAGATTATCCGCCGGTTTGAAGTTTACAAAACCATCTATTTTATAAACGATCTATTAATATTTATAGTTTGATTTTACTCTTGCCTTTTCCGGTTCTTTCTCCTTGAAAAGAATCACATCTCCCTTTCTCTTTTTCCACATTACCCAAAGAGGACCTGCGATACAAATCGTAGAGTAGCAACCACTGATGGAACCGATCGCCATAGGAAGCGCAAAGCTTTGGATGGACTCAATGCTATGTGCAGCCGCAATGAAATAAACTAAACTAACACTGATCATAACAGATACGTTTGTATTGATGGAACGCATCATGGACTGTGAAATTGATAAATCTGAAATTTGATCAACGGTATATCCTTGATATAGCTTAGCATTTTCCCTAATACGATCATAGATTACAATGGTATCATTAATAGAGTAACCTATAATACTAAGTGCCACGGCGACGAAATTATCACCAATCGGCAATTTAAAGATAACACAGGTAAAGAATACAACTAATACGTCATGAACTAAGGCAACCACCGCCATAACACCGGCAGACAAACCACCCATAAAGTTGAAACGAATCCATACATAGCCTAATACCAACACTGTTGAAAGGACTAATGCGATAATACCATTACGAAGGAACTTATCACCAAAATACTTTTCAACCATTTGAGATTCGGAAAGCTGAAGCTGAGAATCCGGGAATGCACTTTTTAAAGCATTATCAAAGTTCTTCTGATCCGCAGCATCCACGCCATATTCTCCGGCAATATTTAATACAAGCTTTTTCTCGCCAGTTGCAAGATCTGAGGTCAGCTGTGCTGTTACAGGTCTGTTCAACTGATCTGTAGCGATCGAAGCCGCCTTGTCTTCATCCATCTCACCAGTATAAGTATACTTTAAAAGTGCACCACCCTTAAATTGAATGTCAAGAGTAACACCATTAATTAATGTAAATATTATACCAATTACCATAATAGCTATTGATATACCAAAAAAGATAAAGCGTTTTTTATAAAATCCAATTATTTTGTTCTCACTCATAGTGTTATCCTCCTTGAGAAGCAAGAGTATAATTTCGGCTTGCATAAGAATTTATAGGAGCTTAATGAGAAGATCATTAAACGGGAGGCTGCAACACCTGCTACAAAGTTAAATACAATTCCTGTAAATAAAGAATATGCAAAGGAAAGCATTGATCCTGAACCAAAGATCATTAATACAAAGGATACGATTAATACAGTAACATTTCCATCAAATACGGAAGCAAAGGAGCTTGAGAATCCGGCTGATATCGCAGAAGCTACGCTCTTACCGGACTTAATCTCTTCACTGATACGCTCTGAGGAAATAACATTTGCATCCACACCCATACCCATGGACAGAATGATACCAGCCATACCACTTAAGGTAAGGGTCATCTGCGGAATGGAAATGGAGAGAATCTGGCCTGCCACCTGAATGGTAAGAGCAATACATGCCACAAACCCAGGAATACGATAGTAAAAAATAAGTAATGCACAAATAATGATAAATGCAATTCCACCTGCCTGCAACATGATGTTGAGGGAACCAGTACCTAAGGTAGGACTGATGGAAGAATAATTCTTTGTAACCATAGAGAAAGGAAGGGCACCGGAATTAATTTTATCCGCTAATGCCTTTGCCTCATCATAGCTGTTCATACCTGTAATCTGAGCTTCACCGCTGTCAATATGTGATTGTACAGTTGCTGTCTGAATATTGGTTTCATCCATAAAGATGCTAATAGTTTTACCAATCATATTCTTTGTTGCATCGCTAAAAATCTTTGTTCCCTGCTCATCAAAGGTTAACGCAACTACATATCGATTGTTCTGGTCTTTTGCTGGCTTCGCATTAGTAACATGGGAGCCTTCCATTAATACAGTTCCCTCTGAGTTTTGGAATGTCAGCTGCGCAGTTTCACCTAATTCTGCAATTGCATCTTCCGGATTGAATTCTGTTTCACCTGATTTCCACGGGAAACGAACGATTACATATCCGCCTTCAGTATCAATTGTAACATCACGATCCATGATGTTAATGTTATCAAGTCTTAACTCAATTACTTCACGAGCTGCCTCTAGCTCATCCTTCGTAGGCTTTCGATCCAATCCTTCCGGCTGAAAGCTTGCTTCCACACCACCACGGATATCTGTGCCAAAACGAATCTCAGGTGCACCTGGAATGGTAGAATCACCAATTTTAATACCAAATACTGCTGTGTACACCATTAATATAGCTATCGCTAACACAATAAAAAAAGTAAACTTTTTTTTCATTTTACAATCCCTTTCCGATATATTAATTTCATTTATACTGCAAAAGCAGTCTTTGGCGGAGCATGTCCACCAAGAAATCTTGATAATATTGATTTATGTCGTCGCTTCTTTCTAATAACATACCCAAAACAATATAGCATTACGCAGAAACCGATTGAGGGTGATAAAATTTGGTTTATTCTAAGAATTATATTGGAAATACTCTGAAGATTACGATTTACAATCAGATGAACTTCAACATCGCTCAGCATTTCATTTCCCGAAAACGTATTCATAAAATATGTTCTTTCGGCATGAGTTAAGGGCAGCTGAACATCGATTAGATGATTAGAGATACCAGTATAAACAACTTTGTTTTCCTCTTGTATTGTTACAGCCGGAGATATAACAAGGTTGGCGGTAAAGATTATGCTCATCACAAGAGCTATGGTAAAATACTTCATATGTATCGGTGCCAGCCTCATGAATCTAATCCCCCTCCATTACATATTCTTTCTTGCAACCATTTGACCATAAGGTCACAGGGTGCGAGACGTGAAATGTTCTTTTTTCACACTAACAATCATTCGACTGCAAGGCCGTTCAATGTCGGATGTGAATTATGCCTTTCCATAATTCACACTATACTAAATTATCACAAAGTCCTTCTTTTGTATATAAATTAATGTAAATTTTTTTCGGAAATATTTATCTTTTATCTCGTCATTTTGCACCGATTACAGAGCCTTCCACTTTTTATCTTAGCTCCGCAGCTTTGGCAAGAAAACCAAGCAAATTCTGCATTGTCTGAGAATTCAAGACGTTCGTCTCTGATCCAATCAAATATTTTTATGGGGGAAATATCATGAACTTCTGAAATCTCGGCGACGGATGCCGAAGGGTGAGCTAGAATATAATCCTTAACCATCTCGAATTTTTCCTCCTCCTCTTTTAACAAAGGTTTGACTCCAAGAGGTTGCCGTGCAGACTTGTCCATGCTATTCTCTGATTTCATTTTGTCAGAAGGGATAACCCCTTTATTTTTATCCGAATGGGTATGTTTCTCTGCTTTCATCAGTTTCGTACACTCCGGGCATAATTCCGGCCCATAGATATACTTAAATAATCTTCTGCAATTTTTGCATACTCGTACTTCCATCAGTCTTCTCCTTTTCTAATTTATCTCATTATAGCATCTATAACGAACTATCGCACCACCTAGAAAGGTCCTAGAAAGCACGGTTTTTCAATTAAAAGCAGGAATCCGTTCCTCTTCGTATGCAACTGTATTACCTCTTTATATTTGCTTTCTCACTATTTTATACTCGTCATAAAATTGAAAGTGAGGGCAATTCATCGTAGCATTGCTTAAAAATCTCTGTAAATCATCCTCGTCTAAATTAACTAAACATACATAACAGTCATAATCCTCGTCATAGGTGTAATGACCGCAGCTTTCACAATTTGTTGCTTGTTTCATACATTTATCCTCCATCTAACAGCATAGCACATTTACCACCAATAGACCATTCCTTTTTATTGGAGGTGCGAACAATCATTGAAGCTATGCAGCCGATACTTTTGATTCGTATATTGTATTACACTAATGGATGTATGCATTATGGGTTCTCCTAAGCAATATCTTTTCTCTTGAGGCATATTTAACATTCCGCAAACGAGTGACTGAATCGTACCTTGATGTGATACAATTGCAACTCTTTCATACTCTGAAGTTACTATTGCATCAAGCTCTTTCTTGCATCGTTCCCACACATTAGCTCCATTCTCTCCTCCCGGATAAGGAATATCCTCTTCAAATAGAGACCATTTTGCAAATATTTCAGGATATTCGCCCCAGGATTTTTCATAGATTTCTCCCATATGGATCTCACGAAAGCCTGTCCGGAGCTCTATATCCGTATTTACTGTACTATTCATTATCTCCGTTGTTTCAACAGCACTTTTTAAATCACTGCTATAGATCTTATCAAATCTAAGATTTTCCAAACGAAGTCCCAGCTGCTCCGCCTGTTCCTTACCCTTCAGCGTTAGTGCTGGGTTCATAATCTGCTTGTCTTCGTCGTATTGATCAAACGTGCATTCATAACTCGCCCCATGTCTAATCAAATAAATCTCCATACCTAATCCTCCACTTAAAACATATCTTTTGTAATTTACAGGATATTTTAGCATCTTTTGAAATATTTCACAATTATTTACTTGATTATTTTTGGAAAACAAAAAGAATTAAGGCTTATAACACCCTTAATTCTTGGTTTTTCTTGAGAATATTAATTTTAGTAGTCATTTTCATTTATACTTCCTTCGGTAATTCTCGGTGTTTAAACTCAGCTTTTTATCTACTTCTTTCGTTGTATATACTCAATCCGTACAGGCATTCTGATATGTAATATAAATATGACTTACAGCAAAAATCGTTCCAACTAGCACAAGCAACCAATGGCTAACCAGTACTCCGTTTAAAATAAAAATAACGCTAGGAATAAATGCAAGCAGCAAAGAAAATACAACGCCGTTTCTTCTTATATACAAATACCAAAACATCCAATATAACAATATTAAAATAGCATTAATGATCAGATAAAAGACAAAACTCTCATGAGTACGGAAACTAAATCCAAATATACCTATATTAAAAACCATGAGTGCCATGGAACCGTATCTACCAATCTGTTCCGCAATAATGATTACATTGTTCCTGCATTTGTTTACCATAGGTTTATTCTTATTCAGATAAAAATACACCATATTAGGTATGAGCAAAAATATTACAATAAGCAACCCAAACACATTAAACCAGTCCATTCACGTTACCTTTCTATTATCAATATAATTCGATTCATTCAATCATTTTTTGATTTAGTGTACAAAAGCTATTCTTCCGTATTTCCCTTATCAGCTTTATTTTACATCTCAATTTTGATACCGGTAATATTCCTATCTTAAAATATCCAGTACAAGCTATTCTCAGATATTTTGAAGCCCAGCTTTTTTTGCAGTGCAATAGAGTTTTTGTTATTAACCTCAATCTGTCCAAATGGCACAAAGCCCTGATCCAGCATTTGGTTTACTACATAGCTTTCAAGAATTGCACCATAGCCCAGACGCCTATATTCAGGAAATATTTCTAATAACCCGAGGCTGCCTTCCAAATGAGTACCCACAAATCCTATCAGTACGCCATTCTTATACCCTCCGAAGATACATCCGGTATTTAGCAGCTCTATGATTTCGTGTTCGGAGAGTTTATTATAATGCTCCAGCACCACATCCTTATGTAATGGCTCCAGCTGCTTTATCTGAATATCTTTGTTTATATTAAGCTTAATGTGATCTGTATACACTGCTTGAACACATTCAAGGCTTTCATGCAGCTTAAATTTATCCGCTATATAAGCAGCCATATCTTTCTGATGTGCTGTAAATAACGCACCTGCCGATATGATCTCTAAGATATCTTTTCCTCTCTGGGGATCATCCACTGATATCATATATGCACCGCTCTTTTTCTCTCTTATTAATACTCCATCCGACTCCGCATATAATATATCCGCTATGTTCCTGTTAATCGGTTCTATCATTCCCATATGCAATAACGGGCTATTGCTCAAATATTTAATTGCTTTATCTTTCATCCTTTGCTACCTCTAAATACGTATTTCAATATTATGAATGTTAATTTGGTAATCCAACTATTCTTGATCATATTTTATATCCATATAGAATCTTTATCTCTATGCATAGGTTAACACAATAACTTTTCATTTTCCACCATTTTATTCCAAGCTGGTATTCTTAGAGAATTATCTTACCGTTCTAATAGATTAATTATTAGTAATACGCTCCTCAGGGTAAATTATTATGTGCCGTGTGCCTCCATATCCGCTACACTAAGGTATCATATAAAATTAGGCAGGTCAAAATCCGACCTGCCTAATTCATATATGTTTTTTTAATTTCTAATCAAATAGTCAAAGGCACTTAATGCGGCATTGGCACCTGAGCCCATGGAGATGATAATTTGCTTATAAGGACTGTTGGTACAGTCGCCTGCTGCAAAGACACCGGGAATATTCGTTGCATTATGGTTATCCACAATGATCTCACCAATCCGGCTGCGTTCTACAACTCCATCCAACCATTCTGTATTAGCAACAAGACCAATTTGAACAAATACACCTTCCAGCTCAATATGGTTCTCTGCCTGAGTGTCCCGCTCCACATAGGTGATTCCGTTTACTTTGTCAGTACCGGTGATTTCCTTTGTCTGAACGTTCTTTATTACTGTGGTATTGGACAGACTGTTCAGTCTTTCCTGAAGAATCGCATCCGCCTTTAATTCCGGCATGAATTCCAGAACTGTTACATGGGATGCAACACCCGCAAGATCGATCGCGGCCTCAATACCGGAGTTACCTCCTCCAATGACCGCCACTCGTTTTCCTTTAAACAGCGGACCGTCACAGTGAGGACAATACGCAACTCCTTTATTCTTAAATTCCAATTCTCCGGGTGCACCAACATTTCTCCAGCGGGCTCCGGTGGATAGAATGACGGTTTTACTCTTTAGTACTGCTCCGTTGTCCAATTCAACCTCGATCAGATCTTTCTTCTCAAGCTTAACTGCACGGCGCAGTTTCATGATATCTACATCATAATTTTGTACATGTTCTTCCAGACTGTCAGCCAGCTTAGGGCCTTCTGTATATTTGACACTGATGAAATTCTCAATACCCATCGTGTCTCTTACCTGACCTCCGAAGCGTTCCGCCACGATGCCTGTACGAATTCCTTTACGCGCCGCATAAATCGCTGCGCTAGCTCCAGATGGTCCGCCACCTATGACGAGAACCTCAAAAGGCTCCTTCTCAGTGAACTCAGAGGTATCCGGTACGATATCCAGACGCTCCAGAATTTGCTCCAGCTCCATTCGGCCGCTTTCAAAAAATTCACCATTTAAATAAACGGATGGAACCGCCATGACATTCTTACTCTCGACCTCTTCTCGGTAAGCACCACCCTCAATCATAGTGTTTGAGATGTTAGGATTCAAAACACTCATAATATTAAGGGATTGAACTACCTCGGGACAATTATGGCAAGTCAGACTAACATAAGTCTCAAAGCGATAAGTACCTTTAATATTTTTAATCCTTTGTGCTAATTGACTGTCAATCTTAGGAGCACGCCCGCTCACCTGCAGCAAGGCTAACACGAAGGAAGTGAATTCATGTCCCAGAGGAATTCCGGCAAATACAATGCCCATGTCCTCTCCCGGACGGTTGATCGCAAAGCTAGGTGTTCTGTCCAGCGCAGTCTCTTCTATTTTAATTTTCGGCGACATCGGAGAAAGTTCTTTCATCAGATCTGCCATATCCTTTGAAACATCATCATTTCCGAGGCTAACTTTAATCAGAACCTCATTTTCAATCAGCTTAAGATATTCCGTCAGCTGACCTTTGATCTCAGCATCCAGTATCATACATTACCTCCATTACACACCTTGTTTCGTGTTTAAATGCTCTCAAGGCTTTCTTCAACTTTTCTTTCCGTCTTGTTTCTTCTTTCGTACTCTCAAGTTCTTTCGTGCTTTTATCCGCTAATCTTATCAGCTCGTTCTTATGAGTCCTTTTAGTTTCTTGCCTGCAAGTTAAATCTTTCCTACAAGATCAAGGCTTGGCTTCAAAGTAGTTGCGCCTTCCTTCCATTTTGCAGGGCAAACTTCGCCTGGATGATTTCTTACATATTGAGCAGCTCTGATTTTATTAAGAAGGATGCTGGCATCACGACCGATATTTCCTGCATTAATTTCTACTGACTGGATCACACCATCCGGGTCAATAATAAAGGTTCCGCGATCTGCAAGTCCGTCTGCTTCAATCAAAACATCAAAGTTACGGGAGATGGTGTGTGAAGGGTCACCAATCATAATATAAGTTAATTTCTTGATCGCTTCTGAGGTATCATGCCATGCCTTATGGGTGAAATGTGTATCGGTTGATACGGAATATACCTCAGCACCAAGTGCTTTTAATTCTTCATAGTGGTTTTGTAAATCTTCTAACTCTGTTGGGCACACAAAGGTAAAATCTGCTGGATAGAAGCAAATAATGCTCCACTTACCTTTAAAATTAGCCTCTGTTACTTCCAGGAATTTTCCATTCTGGTATGCTTGCGCTTTAAATGGTTTTACTTCTGTTCCTACTAATGACATATGAAATTACCTCCTAAATTTAAAATTAATAATGATTACTATTACTAGTTATAAGATAAAATATTTCCCACCATTTGTCAAGAGAATTTTTTGATATTTTTTCTCACTTTACGATTGAAATTCAACTATAGAATATGATTCAATCATAAGTTTTAAACACTCAGCTTAAAAAAGTTAAAAGCCGTTATAATATTCTTCAAATAAACTACCGTAAGTAATAAATCTAAATCCTCAGTTTCAAATTATTTTGCAAGGAAGGCGGCTGTCCGGTTCTTAATCGAAAAAAAGACCTGGACTAAATATATATTCATTTAATCCAAGTCCATTCTAAAATTAAGTTCATAAACCTATCTACTCAAAACATTCTTTCCAGGCAGGAAGTTTTTTCATATTACTTTCCGCCAGCTGTGCAGCCGCCTTTTCATCAAAGCCCTGTGTTCTGACGATAAAATCAATCATTCCGGCCTTTTTTTCCTCAAAGGACTGCATTGAACCATCCGGACGAGCACAATAAATACAATAATCTTTACTGGTATCGCCTCCTGCATATTCCGCTACTTCTTTCATTGGCATACCGCATGCAATACATACTTTCATTCTTATACCCTTGCCTTTCACTTTTTGATGACCTATTCCAGAAGCGAATATATTCGCTTTGTGAATAGGCCTTAATAAATAGTTTGAAAGTGACTTTCTTTCAAACTTTAATAACTTCCTTAATTTATTGTTAAGTAATTGAAAAGATCATTATTTCACAATTACTTTCCTTCACCTTTTTATTAATTCTAAAAAAGTTGATATGATATCTTCCCTATACCGTTCCAGAACCGGAGTATCCGGGGAAAAAAGATCTTTATTCAACAAATAATAATGGGTCAGCCCCATCCAGGTATTAAATATCATATGGACAGGAATCTTTTTAACTGTTTGTTTATCAATCTCTCGCTCAATAACATTGTTAAAATGGTGCGCAATAAGAGATTGCAAATTCGCAAGGGTCATCCGCACTTCTTCCGGCAATCGGCTTCGTTCCGTAATTAACCGGCTATAGAACTTTTCATGCTTTATCAGAACCTCTAGGTAGATTCTTAATAATTCTTCCATACTTTTGTTTGTTTCCACCAGACTATGCAGTTCCAATGTCAACGTGGCTCCAAACTCCTCTATCAAACAGGTCATTAATTCATCCAGGGAAGGAAAATGAACGAATATTGCACCATGGGACAACCCCGCTTCTTTGGCAATTGTGGCTGTTGTGGCGTTAAAACCCTGTTCCGAATACACCAGATATGCTGTTTCTATAATTTTTTTTCGTGTACTTTCTTTTTGTAACTGTCTTTTCGATGACATTTACCAACCTCCTGCTCACTGAGTACTCACTCATTATATTGCTCCCTGTTTACTATGTCAATATTTTATTTACTCTAAAACTTAAATTATAAAGTTAATTATAAAGATAAAAAACAGAGCAAGCCAGGGTTCTCCCCAGCCAGCTCTGCCATTTGATCAGCTATATTTCTACCAAAATCTCTACACAACTTTTTCCTGTCAGTTCCTTTGTCCTCTTATCAGGCTGACCAAATCCAACGTATAGAAGATATCTGCTTCCATCCCGTACATATTCTCCCTCTTCGTTCACTACAAGTAATGCCTTTTCCGGTATCACCAGTTCAATTGTCTGACTTTCTCCTTCTTTCAGCTGCACTCTTTGGAAAGCGCAAAGACTGTGGTTTCGCACCGCATAAGCCGAATCTAAGTTCTTAATATAGACCTGAAGAACCTCTCCCGTATTACATACTCCAGTATTTACAATCTCTGCAATAATTTTACCATTCCTATATTCCGCAGTTCTAACACTACAGTCTCCATAGGTCATACCATAGCCAAAGGGATACAGAGCCTCTCCGGTCATATAGCGATAGGTTCTCTTTCCCATGTCATAATCATCAAAGGGCGGTAATTCCTCAAGATCACGGTAGAAAGTGATGGGTAATTTCCCAGAGGGTGAGTTCTTGCCAAAAAGGGTTTTTGCAATACCTCTGCCTCCTCTAGCCCCTGGATACCAGGTCATTAATATAGCCTCCATATGCTCCTGCGCTAAGCTCAAATCAATGGCACTACCTGCGCTGAGACAGAGAATTACCGGCTTTCCTACCTTTGCCACAGCTTCCATTAGAAGCCGTTGTCCTACGGGTAGCTGGAGATCCTCTTTATCTCCGGAGGCATAGTTATTTCCTTCATCACCTTCTTCGCCTTCCAGAGTCTCATCCAGTCCCAGACAAAGAACCACAAGGTCACTATGTTCAGCTACAATAATTGCTTCACTGATACGGTCATAGTCTCTGGCCAGTACCTCCGTTTTTGCCCGCGCAAGATGTACTCCTTCGGAAAACAGGATTCTTACATCCCCGGCTGTTTCCTCTTGAATTCCCTCTAATATAGTCACGTACTCTGAAGAGGTTCCGTAATAATTGCCGATGAGGGAAGCCCGGCTGTTTGCATTGGGTCCGATGACTCCAATGGTCTGCAGCTTCTCCTTACGAAGTGGGAGTATCCCATTATTCTTTAAGAGTACCAGACATTCCTCCGTTACCCTATTTGCCAGCTCTATATGTTCTTTACACTCCACCTTTTCATAGGGAATGGCATCATATTCATTCTCATCAAACATGCCCAGCAGATATCTTGTGGTAAATAACCGTTCCGTGGCAGTTGTAATCTGCTCCTCCGTCACCAGCCCATCCTGATGTGCCTTTAACAGATATAGAAATATGTTTCCGCAATTCAAATCACAGCCAGCCTGGAGCGCCATAGCCGCCGATTCCTCTGCGGTGCTGGTAACCCCATGGGATACATGGAAATCTTTTAATGCCCAGCAGTCAGACACGAAATGTCCCCGAAATCCCCATTCTCCCCGCAGGATTTCAGTAATCAGCGTTTTGCTTCCGCAGCAAGGCTCCCCATTTGTTCGGTTATAAGCCCCCATAACGGCTTCTACTCCGGCTTCCTGAACCAGTGCCTTAAATGCAGGCAGATAGGTTTCACGCATATCCTTCTTTGTAACTACGGCATTAAAGGAATGCCGCTCTGCCTCAGGCCCGGAATGAACTGCATAATGCTTCGCGCAGGCTGCCGTTTTCAGAAATTCTCCTTCCCCCTGTAAGCCCTCCACAAAAGCAACGCCCAGACGACTTGTGAGCCAGGGATCTTCTCCATAGGTTTCATGCCCCCTGCCCCATCTTGGATCACGAAATATATTTACGTTCGGAGACCAAAAGGTCAAACCCTTATAGATATCCCGATCCTCATGCCTGCTATATTCGTTATATTTGGCTCTGCCCTCCGTTGCAATGACATCTGCCACCTGTTTAAGCAGCTCCGGGTCAAAGGTGGCTGCCATGCCAATGGCCTGAGGGAAGCTAGTCGCAGCACCAGCTCTTGCCACTCCGTGAATTCCTTCATTCCACCAGTTATACTCCGGTATTCCCAGCCTCTTTATTGCTGATGAGTGATATGTTAATTGAGAAGCTCTTTCCTCCAATGTCATCTTTGCAACCAGCTCTTTCGCCTTCCTTTGCGCTTCTTCTCGTCTCATAGCCTCTTTCTCCTTACTTTCAAGTGTATTTAGGAAATTGCAAAACAATATAGTTTATGTAATTGATGAGTCTCGCAATCACCTAAAGTGTATTCTCTTCTAGACGATGCATAATTAAAATTTCTATCCAGCTCTAGCCTTTTACCGCTCCCGCCGTCAGACCATCTACGATCTGGTTACTAAAGCAGCAATATACAACAATAGAAGGCGCCACAGCGATGACAATAGCTGCAAACATCTGCACATAATTTGTAGCATAGGGTCCCACAAAGTAGGTCAGGGTGACGGACAGTGTTTTCTTAGCCGTATCCGAGATAAATACCATGGCCAGCAGCAACTCATTCCAGTTGTTAACGAAGGTCATTAAGCCGGTGACGAACAGACCGGTTTTGGAAAGCGGCAGTGCTATTTTAAAAAATGTTCCATAAATAGAACAGCCGTCAATACATGCCGCTTCAAACATATCACCCGGCATTCCCCGGAAGAAATTAACCAAAATATATACGGTCATGGGCAGCGAAAAGGTAATATAGGGCAGAATCAGAGAGACCAGCGTATTCGTCATATGTATATTGGAAAAGGACACAAACAGCGGTATTAATACACAGTGAATCGGAATCATCATACCAATCAAAAAATAAGTCATAGTGAGACCGGATAACTTCCAGCGCATGCGCCCGATGGCAAAAGCCGCCATGGCTCCAATTAACATACTAAGAACCAACGTCACCACGCAAACAATGACCGAATTCAGTGTTGCTATTCCTAGTTTACCGGCAGTCCAGGCAATAAAGTAATTATCCCATTGGGGAACTGCTGGCAGAGTGAAGGGGTTGCTCATTACCTCTGCATTTGTTTTAAAGGATACGAACACAACCCAAAGCAGAGGTGCAACATAGAACACTGCTAAAATCACAAGAAACGTATAAATGATAATCGTGCTTATCTTAATCTTTTTCATCGCTCTAGCCTCCTACATCTCATAATTCTCAGATTTAAAGCATCTGTTAATGATAAAGGTTACAATCAAGCACATAATTAGCAGCACCACTCCGATTGCACTGGCATAACCATACTTGAAATATTGAAAGCCCTGATAGTAGAGATGAGTTGCTAATACGTCTGTCCGATGGTTCGGTCCGCCCTGGGTCATGTTATACACCAGATCAAAGAATTTCAGGGAGCCGATGCAATTCAAGGACAGAGAGGTTGCCACCATTGGCTTAATTAACGGTAAGGTAACATGGCGAAAGCTCTTTAATCTATTCGCACCATCTATATAGGAAGCTTCATAGAGCGACTGGGAGATTCCAGAAATCTGAGCCATATAAAGCATCATAGTCGTACCCACATACTGCCACAACGCAACCAATGCAATCATCCACATGGGCAGCACGATATAGCCCTTCGTATCCATCAGCCACAATGGTCCATCTACTCCGAAGGTAGCAAGAATTTGATTAATACCCATCTTAGGATTAAACAAAAATGACCACAACAGTCCAAGTGCTGCTGAGGATAATACAGCCGGCAGGTAATAAATATTTTTAAACAAATTTCTGCCCCTCTTAATATTCGTTAATAGCCCGGCAAGCACAAGGCCGATCACCTGCTGGCTAATCGCTGAAAACAACATAAAGAACAGAGAATTCTTTACTGCAATCTTCATTGTATTGTCATCCGTAAATAATTTCTCGAAATTCTTGAGTCCAATAAATTTCGCACCTGTCAGTGCATTCCAGTCACAAAGAGAATAATAAACTGCCTGACAGATTGGTACCAAAAGCACTGCTGTAAACAGAAGCATTGCAGGTGCTATAAAGATTATAATTGCCAGCTTATTACGATAAAGTTTGTCCATAGGCTACCTCCCTAACAATACTGATATGGTTCACTCGTCGATTTTACGAAACTTAGCTGTTGCAGAAATCACTAGGGTGATTGGCAGCTTTCCATCCATTACCCTGAGCAATTTCTGCAACAGCCTTAAGTCAATTAAATCCTAAGCATACCGCGAGCGGTATCCCTTAATTATTTGTTCCACACATTATCTTCGTAGAAATCCTGAACCTGCTGGAAGGCCTGCTCCGGTGTTAAGCTGCCAAGATACAGATCTACCATAGCATTATCAAATACATCTCCAGCCTCTACGGAAGCTAAGGATTCGTTATAGAAGCCAAGTGTTCCGGTTGATTTTGCCAAGATATCTGTTATGTAGCCAAGCTGTGCAGGAGCTGCGCTTTCATCATAAACAACACTGGTTACCGGGATCTTTCCGCCAATTTCTGCGGTATATTTCTGAGCGGTATCATCTGTAAAGAACTTCATCAGAGCAATACATGCCTCCTGGCTCTCTGTTGTTGAGCTCATAACCAGGTTATCGGTCTTTACGATCATACGATTTGGATCAGCTCCGCCTTCAAT
>JAQZBD010000297.1 GCA_029239235.1 Herbinix sp. | reverse complement strand
TGGTAGTACTTGGAAATTGTTTTGGGATACAGAATTCTATTTATCTTTCACTTACCACATGTTTACTTCAAGTCCATTCATTCTGAATATCGCTTCCATATAGAAATAATCTCCGTATATGATACTCATATGTTTATTTGTATGGTATGCTTCTGAACCGTTTTGTAATAAGGAATCAATCCCATCCGTAAAGTCACACTGTTTATCCGTTAATGCTTTCAGTATTTTGACTGCTCCATTCAAATACTGTTCCTTCTCATAGTCCGGTACATGCTTTGCGATTTCCAACAGGCCGTTCGCTGCAATTGCACCGGCGGTCGTATCAATATAAAGCGGCTCTTTGGGAGAGCGAAAATCAATCGGAGGAATATAATCATACTCTGCAACAGCAGCGAGAAAATAGTTTGCAACCTTTTTTGCTCCTTCAAGATAACGCCCCTCAGAAGTATGAAGATAAGATAAAGCAAAGCCATAGATTGCCCATGCCTGCCCTCTTGTCCAGGACGAACCCACTTCATAACCCTGACCACCCAGAGTCTCCATGGTTTCCCCTGTTTCTGGATTATAAATCATGATATGATTCACCGATCCATCTGACCGAATAATATTTTCAAGGGTTTTGTCAGCATGGGCCATTGCGATATAACGATATCTGTCATAGCCTGTTTCCTCTGATGCCCAATAAAGCAGTGGTATATTCATCATGGTGTCTATGATTGACCACCCCTGCCTTTCCTTTCCGTCCCATGCCACAATATAGTTTCCCTTTATATTAAATCGGGAACTCAGATAATTTGCAGCAATTATACCTCTTGTCCGTGATTGTTTGTTGCCTGTAAGCCTATAATTAGCAACACTGGACAGCAGCCACATAAAGCCTACATCGTGATGTAGTGAATCTATACCGCTGTCAATTTCCCCTAGAAGTAGTTTATCCAATATGCTTTCCAGTTGATTTTCCTTGTCTTTATAATAAGAATCACCCGTTTGTGCATACATTAGCCAGAGAATCCCTTCCCAGAACCCGTTAGTCCACCACATGATATCTTTGTCCGAGGATTTATCATCATAAATCCCATTCTCGTCCGTAGAGTAAGGAATCTTACCTTCGTTACGACGAATCGATCCAGACATCTTTTCTAGTATTTTTTTGCAGGTGTCATTCACCCAGCTTTTGTCTTGTTCTGATAAGCTCATTTTTCTCTCCTTCCCCGCCTGGCGGCGGCACAAACTATCCTTTTACTGCACCAATCATAATGCCCTTAACAAAGAATCTTTGCAAGAAAGGATAAATGCATAAAATAGGAACTGTTGTAATAATAATTGCAGCGTATTTAATTGTTTCGGTGTAGCTATCAAACCGGTCTCCGCTGTTAGACATTTCTCCGCCACCCAGGGTATCTTGATTCATTATGAGCAATGACCGGAGAATATTTTGTACCGGCAGAAGTTTATTATCCTCTATAAAAATAGAAGCCTGAAACCAGTTATTCCAATGTCCTACTGCATAATACAGCAATACCACAGCGATGGTCGGCATAATAAGAGGGGTTATGATACGCAGCAAAACCACGAAATCATTTGCTCCATCAATATACGCTGATTCTGCCAGACTATCCGGTAAATTTTCGATGGCAGTCTTACAGATAATTGCGTTGAACATACTAAGCGCACCTGGTATAATCAGTGCCGCAAGGTTGTTATATAAACCGAGCGAACGTTGATTAAGATACATAGGGATAAGCCCGCCGCTGAAAAACATTGTAAACATCATAAAAATAACAATGTATTTTTTAAACAACATATTTTTCGCTGCAAGAAAATAAGCTCCAAACAGGGTCATGATAATATTCAGCGGTAAGGCAAAAAGCAGAATTAGAACACTGTTTTTAAATCCGCTCAATATAAGCGGATGTTGAAATGCCAAACGGTAAGCTCCAGTGGTAAATCCTTTTGGCCATAATGTCAGTCCCGGGTTTGCAACAAGCTCCGTATTATTACTTAACGATGCGCATAAAACATGGTACATCGGATATGCCGTTATAATAATAAGAAAAATCATAAAAATTGTATTGCAGATATTAAAAATTATATTTGCATTACTCTGCTTTTGCTTCATTACGAACTCCTTTCACGTAATTTGTCAAAACAGACCGGTTTTATTTACCTTTTTACTAAACCAGTTTGTTAACATTAGAAAGCATATATTTACGAAAGAATTAAACAATCCAATTGCTGTACTAAAACTATAATTTGCTTCGACAATACCTTTTCGATAGACATAAGTGGATATGACATCTGCAACCTCATAAGTAAGAGGTTGATATAGAAGTAGTATTTTTTCGTATCCTACATTCAGTACTCCACCCATTCTCAGTATGAAAAGAACTGTAATTGTAGGCATCAACCCAGGCAAGGTAATGAACAGCATTTGTTTCAGACGTCCGGCTCCATCTACTCGTGCAGCCTCATATTGTTCCTGATCAATTCCCGCAAGTGCGGCTAAATAAATGATGGAATCCCAGCCGATATTTTGCCATATGCCTGATATTATATATATCGGATAAAAATTTTCCTTCACGGATAACAGATTACTCCGCTGTCCACCAAATGCTACTATGATATCGTTAAATACACCGTCCGTTTGAGAAAATGCCTTCAAAAGTCCGCATACAACCACAATCGATATAAAATAAGGCATATAAGAGATTGTCTGAACAACTTTCTTAAACTTTGAGCTCTTTATTTCATTCAGCAACAATGCCAACATGATAGGTGCAGGAAAGCCTAATAAGATACTGAGCAGACTGATCGAAAATGTATTTCGAAGCAGCCGGATAAAATAAACGTCATTGAAAAATGTCTTGAAGTTATCAAAACCCACCCAATGACTACCTGATATGCCAAGAAACGGACGATAATTCTGAAAAGCAATCACGATCCCGTACATCGGTTTATAGGCAAAAACGATAAGATAGATTAGAACCGGAAGTACAATAAGATATTTGTATTTGTTTCGTTTTAGATCTTTTACTATCATTTTACCAATCGAATTCTCTGTTGAAACAGTTGATATTTGTCTGTTACGTTTTGCCATGATATTCCTTCCTTTCTTAAAATACAAGGGTACAGTAGATGGTTACCGTACCCTTGCTACTTTTACAAGATATTTTATTATCTTTCGAGGAATCTATCATAGGCTGCCTGTTGAATTTCAAGCAAGCGTGGAAGCCCCATACTGTCAAGTCTTTCAAGATAGGAATCAAAATTATCAAAGGATTCTTCTCCTGTTAAGAATTTCAAGGACATTTCTTGTACGTAAGTTTGTATACTGCTGATGATAGCAGTTGCTTCATAACTCTCTTCTGTTGTCCTGGTAACTCCCGCCGGGAAAATATGTTTTTGGGATTCCTGATTTTTTAACCAAGTATCAACAGACTGAACTGCAATTGGATTATTCTTTTGCCTTACAAGCTCTGTTGCCTGAATGCCTATGTTCTGCCATTGAGCACAAGTATATTTGTCAAGGGCTTCATTTGTGCCATCCGGCGCCTTAAGAATTACATCGGTATAGGTAGGAACACCATCTACCATCGTATAGGTTTCGCCTTCTGTACCAAAATTAGTATATAGGACCCCTTCTTTAGAGAAGAAATAATCCAGCCATTTAATTGCAATATCAACCTTATCCTCTG
The DNA here is from genome assembly GCA_029239235.1 of Herbinix sp. GTDB lineage: Bacteria > Bacillota > Clostridia > Lachnospirales > Lachnospiraceae > Mobilitalea. The sequence continues at coordinate 244 of JAQZBD010000297.1, read as the reverse complement.
CGCAACTTGTGGTTACTGCACCAACAGAAGCACGTGCCGTATCTTCCATCTGTGTTTTCATAACAACATCACCAACGGTTTGAACCGGGTATGCCAGACCTTCCCACTTCGCACTTGAACCTGAACTTTCAACATCTGCCAGCCAGTTTGTCATTTGTCCCATACTTGTGATGGAAATACCAACCTTGTTGTTCAATGCCTTCGTTCTCATTCCTGCATCATCAATTGTTAGCGAATCCGTATC
>JAQZBD010000296.1 GCA_029239235.1 Herbinix sp. | reverse complement strand
TACTAACCCGATTTTTATTAAAAGGATTACCTGAAATTTTAAGCAAATCTTGAATTTCTTATTCAACTTGTTGTTCCTCTGTGTAATCTTTTTAACGTTACTTTTTTGACCGTTTCCTATTGCATTTTAGACATCATAACCCTTAATTATTATCAAAATATATTTATCTGTTTTCTTGGATGATATCTCTTCGTAATACAAATAATAAATTTAATCGTTTTATATTGGTGTTTGCAGACTTTATATGCTTCCATGAAAATATTTGAGTTTTCATATACTATCCGTGTATTAGAAGAGAGGTAAGTTAATGTTCGTACCAAAAAGGATTATATTTGAGAAAAAAACTTTGGACTATCCCATTGGTAATCAGATTTATCAGCAATTTTTTAGAAACAAAGACATCGAAATAATAGAAATGAGCAAAAATAAAATCAAAGAAAATATCCCCGGCGATACCCCCAAGGATTTTCATACGGAAGGAAAAAACACCTTAGTGGTTGGTGTAAAGACCGGGCTTAAATTCCAATCCTGCAAGCCCTCCGCCCACTACCAGCTCCCTCTTTTATCGGGCTGTATCGGAATGTGTCAGTACTGTTATTTAAACACAAACCTTGGAGATAAGCCTTATATGAGAATTAATGTCAATGTAGAGGATATCTTAGATCAGGCGGACAAGTATATCCAGGAAAGACTACCTGAGATAACTATATTTGAGGGCTCCGCAACCTCTGATCCGGTACCGGTAGAACCTTACTCCAACTTATTAAAAACAGCGATAGAGCACTTTAGCCATTCAACAAATGGCAGGTTTCGTTTTGTCTCTAAATTCACCGATGTGGATACGCTGCTATCGCTGGATCACCAGAACCATACGGAGATCCGCTTTACCCTCAATACGAATAAGGTAATCCAGGATTATGAAAAACGCACACCCTCCATGGAGAAAAGAATTGAGGCTGCAAGAAAGGTCATTTCTGCCGGCTATCCAACCGGCTTCTTAATTGCGCCGGTTTTTCTTTATGAAAATTGGAAGGAGGATTATAAAGATCTTCTTATTAAACTAAGTGATCAGCTGCCAGATCACCTTTCCCATCCCATAACCTTTGAAATCATCTCCCACCGCTACACTCCCAGAGCAAAGCAGGTAATCTCTGAAATTTATCCTGAGAACCAGCTGCCGATGCAGGATGAGGATCGAAGCTACAAATTCGGTCAGTTCGGCTATGGAAAATATGTATATCCCAAAGAAAGCCTTGCGGATATTTCGGCATTCTTTCAAAAAGAAATCACGGCGATTTATCAAAATAGGGAAATTGAGATTAAATACATTATCTAAAATTTCTTTGGTTCATCAAGTCAAAAACATTTTATTAAATTTCCGATTCCGCATCTGACCTTCCCGGAGACGACATCCTGCGATCTTTCAATATATATTCTATAATTAAATAATTTCACTTTTTATTTGTTGGTAATCTGCTTCCTACTCTATAATTTCTTCTATAATTTTGTGTAAAAGAAATTAAGAGTTGTCATAGAATAAAACCAAGATAGGCATAGAGAAAATAGCATGCTTATCTTGGTTTTATTTGATTATTTATGGAATTGGTCGTTGGTTCATCCGATGCCGACCATGAAAAAGAATCGTGGTAATGTCGTACTGTTACTTGATATTACTAAAGAAGGTATGAATCCCTTTTGTTACTTCATAAGATTTATCGGCAATCACAATAAGTGCATCCACAGGAGTTTCAATTTCGTACCTCCATAAATCATTGACTTTTTTCCACTCTGAGCGAATCAAACCATGTTTCGTTTTCAGTGAAGCCTTTAACCAGTCTAAGCGTTTATCTGGGTTTGGTGCGAAGATTACTTTTTCATACCCCGGGAACTCTTCCACTGGTTTAATACCAGCAGCTACACCATACACCCAATCGGCGACTGCACCATAAGCATAATGATTATAAGAGTTCATATCTGCACTCCAAAAATCACCGTTCTCCATGATGCCATCCCAATGCTCCCAGATTGTTGTTGCACCCTTGGTAATTGGATATAACCAGGAGGGATAGCTTTCACGAAGCAGTAAGGAGTAGGCTAAGTCAGCATAGCCGTAATCACTTAATACATGAAGTAGATACGGAGTTCCAACAAATCCTGTTTTCAGCTGAACACCGCATTCCTTCACCATTAAGGCAAACTGATCTGCAACAGCCTGACAATCAGATGCTAATCTAAAATGAGCGGCAAGAACACATTCCGTCTGCGTATCATAGCTAGGATAAGTCTTCTGAAAAGTATCTACAATGGAGTCATACAAAGCTTCATATTCTGAAATATCTTCTCCTAAAACCTTACCGGCCTTAATTACTAGTGAGGTAGAATAAGCATAAAATGCAGAAGCAATAAAATCTTCTCTGGTAGATCCCTTATAGCTTCCAGAAGGTGCATCCAGACCTAGCCAGTCACCAAAATGCTGTCCCCCGGTCCACAGATTTTTATCCTTTGTATTTGCAGTGATATAGCCCACCCATTTCTTCATGCTGTCAAACTGAGCCAAAAGGATCTGAGGATTACCGTATGCCAGATAAATTTCCCATGGACAAATAGTGGATGCATCAGCCCAGGCCGCGCTGCTTTCACCACCTAATATATCAGGTATTACATGACCTACATGGCCATCCTCTCCCTGGTCGGCAGCCAAATCAGCCAGCCATTTCGTAAAGAACTTCTCTACATTATAATTGAGTGCCGCTGTTTTCACAAAGACCTGCGCGTCCCCTGTCCAACCCAGACGTTCATCACGCTGAGGGCAGTCCGTCGGCACATCTAAAAAGTTACCCTTCTGCCCCCATATAATATTATCAAAGAGTTGATTCAGCATAGTGTTGGAGCAGCTAAAATAGCCGGTGCGCTTGATATCGGAATATACAACAATTGCCCTGAAGTTATTAAGCTCAGCGTTATCTGCACCTCCTGGAAACTGATCAATACGTATGTAACGGAAGCCATAAAAGGTCAGCTTTGGCTTATAGGTCTGCTTCCCCTCCTTGCAGATATAACGGTATTTCGCCTTAGCACTGCGGTAATTTTCCGTATAAAAATTACCCTCCTTATCCATAACCTCAGCATGGGACAGCTCGATTACTTCACCATTTTTCGCCTCAACCGCTATTTCAACATACCCGGTTACTTCCTGGCCAAAGTCAACCACGATTTCTCCTTTTGGAGTACGGAACAGCTTTACGCTGTGAACCAGTTCTTTTTCGCGAATCTCTTCTCCCTGCTGCGGAATCAAAGTATGGAAGGGGCCATCGAAGGTATAAACAGCTTCCTTTTGACCTGAGATACATTGACCTGCCATCATTGGAGTGGATGCATCATAAGTTTCGCCGTCATAAATTTCTGAGAATTGAACATTACTTGTGCCAAAACTCCAGCTTGTATCCGTAATAACCGTATCCGTAGTTCCATTCTCATAAATGATTTCTAATTGTGCAAGTAACCCTGCCGGAGTTTGTTGGAGCTCCTGTTGAACCTTGGAATCTTCCCAACCGACCAGCCTACTTCGATACCAGCCTTTACCAACCGTTACAAGCAATTGATTTTCTTCTTTTATTTGTTCTGTTACATCATATTCCTGAAATTGCAATCGCTTACGATAACTGGTCCAACCTGGTGCAAGTACATATTCTCCTACTCTTTTGCCATTTAGCTCTGCTTCATAAACACCAAGTGCTGTAATAAACAACTTCGCTTCCTTTACCGTTCCTTTTACAGAAAAACATTTTGAAAATAGAGGACAACCATCCCCTAGCTCAGAGGATGGTTTAATCCATTTTGCCTGCCATTTCATAATTATACCCGTGCCTTTCACTTTTTGATGACCTATTCCAGAAGCGAATATATTCGCTTTGTGAATAGGCCTTAATAAATAGTTTGAAAGTGAC
>JAQZBD010000295.1 GCA_029239235.1 Herbinix sp. | reverse complement strand
CGAACCTTAGAACAAAGGGAATGGATTTATGAGAATGGAATGGTGAAGATCCAAGCAGCAAAGCCCTTCCATGGATATACGGTAAGTTTTCTGGCGTATCAATTATGGGAACCGGTTTCCATGTATAATCATATTACCAACGGGTGGAAGGAAGAGCATAGAATTCCGCTGGATATCCGTTATCCGGAGGTGCAGGAGCATGTCTTAAAGGTTCTGCAAGGATGGTTGGAGGAGCATCCCCATACGGATGTGGTTCGTTTCACAACCTTTTTCTATAATTTTGACTTGATTTATAACCGGTATGGAAAGGAAAAGCAGGTCAACTGGTTTGGTTATTTGAGCTGTGTTAGTCCGAAGGCACTGGAAGATTTTCAGAAAATCTACGGGTATAGTCTGTGTGCAGAGGATTTCACGGATGCGGGAAGGTACAACACCTTATTTGAAAATCCGAGCCGAAAGTATCTGGATTGGATGGATTTCAACCAAAGGTTTGTTGCTGAATATGCAAGGCAATGTGTAGAAATGGTGCATAGAGAAGAGAAAAAAGCAATTATGTTCCTGGGAGATCACTGGGCGGGCACGGAGCCTTACGGAAAGTATTTCCCGAACATTGGACTGGATGCTGTAGTTGGAGCAGCCGGAGATGGTGTAACCACCAGGATGATTGCGGATATTCCTGTTGCAGAGACGGAAGCACGGTTTTATCCATACTTTTTCCCGGATATTTTCTATGATGGTGGAAATCCTGTCAAGGAATCGGTACCGGTGTGGATAAAATGCCGGCGCGCGCTCATGCGTAAACCGATGGCAAGAATGGGATACGGCGGATATCTAAGTCTGGCGAATAAATTTCCGGATTTTATGGAGCATGTTGCGGAGATCTCAAAGCAATTCAGAGCAATCCATGCGGAAGCTGAGGGTGGGAAGGCATATTCTGCAGCCTTTAAGGTGGCTATCTTAAACTCCTGGGGAAGACTTCGTACCTGGCAGACCCATCAGATTGCCCACTCCCTTTGGAATCAACGATGCTATTCCTATCTTGGAGTACTGGAGGCTCTTGCGGGGCTTCCCTTTGAGATAGAATTTATCAGCTTTGAACAAATTAAAACAGAAGGCATACCGGTGGATGTAAAAGTTATTATTAATGCAGGAGATGCCGGAACCTCCTGGAGCGGAGCGGATTGGTGGCTGGATCAGGATATAATCGTTAAGCTACGAAGCTTTGTTCACCTCGGAGGAGGCTTTATCGGAATTGGGGAACCAACCGCTTGTTTGTCAGAAGGGAAGCTCTTTCAGCTTTGTGATGTTCTTGGAGTACAGAAGGAACTGGGATTAACCGCAAGTAGAAATAAGAGGCCTTTGCAGGCAGAGAAGGAGCATTTTATCCTTAGAGATCTAGACGGAACTATTGATTACGGAGAAGGTATGACCATGATTTATCCCTGTGAGGAACAGGTTCAGGTGTTGGATATTGATCACTCCAGCTGCGGGATAACAGCTCATGCCTATGGTAATGGCCGTTCTGTTTATCTGGCCGGGCTGCCCTATTCAGAGCAGAATTCCCGTATCCTGCAAAGAGCTATCTACTGGTGCGCTGACCAGGAAAAGGAGCTGCTTCGTTATTACTCAACGAATATCTTTGTGGATTGCCATGGCTTTCCTGAGCAGAGGAAATACTGTTTAATTAATAACAGCGAACAGGTGCAGGAAACAGATATTTATCTGGATGAAAAGAACTATATCCACAAGGTGCTTTTGCCACTTGAGATGCTGTGGTGCAATGAATTGTAGATGCAGTAGATGCATGTGATGCATGTGATAGAAGAAATGTTTGGGTATAAAGTTAAAACATAGTTTTTGTGGAACATTAAAAAAGGATTCATACCTCCCATATTGGATCATTTGGCAGGCAGCTTGCTGGGCTTATATAATCATAGAGAATATCTAAGTTCTCATGGTTCACAAAGAGCAGTAGTTGCCTGTCATTATGTACGGGAGGTATTAATCCTTAAGTTCATGTTTTATAGTTGGAATTTATTAATCTGTTTCTTCAGAATATCAAAAACCTCATTCAAATTAGCAACATTAGCAGCAAACTCCTCTGTGGTCGATGCAACCTCTTCAATCGATGCCGATAATTCCTCAGTGGAGGAAGCATTCTCTTCGGAGATAGCAGATAAATTTGTAACCGTATCAATGATCTGATTCTTATCCTGATTAATCCGTTCGATATTTTCTGTTACCAGCATCACTTTACCTAAGGCAGTTTTCACATTATCATAAATATTCTTGAAGGTATCAGAGGTCTCCTGAACTACCACATCCTGATCTGAGATGATTTGTCCGACAGAATAAACTTCTTTCACAGTCTCTTCCGCCTGGGCCTTAATTAATTCCACCATGTCTCTAATCTTTACCACGGATTTATTGGATTCTTCGGATAACTTTCGTACCTCTTCTGCAACCACCATGAAGCCTTTTCCGTGCTCACCGGCACGTGCTGCCTCAATGGAAGCGTTTAATGCCAAGAGATTTGTTTGGTTTGCAATATCCTTTATTACATCTGTAATCATTGCGATATTATCGGTGCTCTGATCAATCTGAGTTACTTTATCAGAGGCATTCTGGCTAGATTTTTTGGTAACCTGATTGCTTTCGACTAACTTGTCTACAGTTACAAGAGCGTTTGATACAATATCCTGGGTCTGTAAAAAGATTTGGTTCATCTGTTCGATTTCGTCAGTTATTTCATTAATCTTTTTACTTAAGCTTTCCATATTCACGGCAGTGCTGTTAGTATCCTCAGCCTGAGAGGAGGTACTGTTAGCAATATCTTCAACACCGGAAGCCATATCGTTGAATACCTTAGCGGTGCTACTGGATAACTCCGCAATTTTCCTTGCATCGTTACCGGCCAAATCAGCAGATTCATTGATCATCTGTACTAAGGTTCTCAGTTCATCCACCATGTAGTTATAAGCCTCGTCAAGAATTTTGATCTCACCACTTGCCCTAATCTTATGGCGTTCTATGGCCAGATTTCCTTTACTTAGGCCTTTCATGCCCTCGGTGATGAGGATAATTGGTTTGACTAATTGCTGGGAGAATAACACAATCAATACCATTCCAAGGATGGATGCAATCGCAAGAGCAATGATAAGTCGCATTAGTATCGCATCGGCTCCTTTATTAAACTCCTCCATATAGGCGCTGGCACTAATGATCCAGCCCCAATGATCGTCGGCTTTGGAGTAAGATATCTTTTCCTTTATAATCTCGGAGTTTGGAAGATTCCAGTCATAATATACAAAGCCGCCGCCTTGCTGCCCAACCTTTATAATCTTCTGAACAAATGGAGCTCCCTTTTTATCGACTACATCCCAAACATTCTGGCCTTCCAAGGAAGGATGTGCAATTTCAAGGCCGTCGGTTCCGTAAGCAACCAGATAACCATTTTCCCCAAACTTCATATTATCACTGATAGGTCTGGTTCCATCTGCTTGTTTTTTGCCCAGCATATATTCTTTGACCTGTTCCTGAGCTTCTTCTAAAGTTAATTTCCCGGCTTCCACATCTTCGTTTTTTAGACTGATTAGCTGCAGTGTGGCATTAACATTGTTAGCAAGGATATCCTGACCCTGTTTATCCAATTGTGTTTTTGCCACTGCATAACTACTTAGTCCTACTAAGATAGCTGGAATTAATAAAAACAACATAGACACAATAATCAGTCTTGTTTTTAGACTTGTATTGATCGGAGCTTTTATAAATTTCTTCTGTGATTTCATATGACTTCCTCCTGAACGATATAGTTTTATTCTAGAAAAATAAGACGCAAAAATGTACTATATTTTCTATAATTCGACATTTACTTCATATTATAGTATTTTATGTTAAAAAGCAATCAAATCTTAGGGATTATAATAATGAAGGTATAAAGGTTATAATAATTTTACTTGACAAT
>JAQZBD010000294.1 GCA_029239235.1 Herbinix sp. | reverse complement strand
GAGCTGGAGCCGGTGATTACAGGAAAGAATACCTATGTAGCACCCTTTGTGAATGCGGAGGAGTGTGAGTATCTGGTAATTGAAGATGCATTTCCAAACGGAAGACCTGAGCTGGAAAAGGGCGGGGTGATGTTTACCAGCCGTGAGACAGTGGACAAAGTAGAGAAGATGAAAGTCTGCACCTGTCTGAATCCGCTTCATACAGCTCTGGCTATCTTCGGCTGCCTTCTTGGATATGAGAAGATTTCTGAGGAAATGAAGGATGAGGAGCTTAAGAAATTGGTAGAAATGATCGGGTATGAGGAAGGGCTGCCGGTGGTAATCAATCCGGGCATCCTAAACCCGAAAGAATTTATTGATACCGTGTTAAAGGTACGAATTCCAAATCCTTTTATGCCAGATACACCCCAGCGCATCGCAACAGATACGTCCCAGAAGCTGGCGATCCGCTTTGGAGAGACAATTAAGGCGTATCAGGCTTCTACTGAGCTGGAGGTAAAGAGTCTCAAAAGAATTCCGCTTGTATTTGCCGGCTGGCTGCGCTATCTGACAGGGATTGATGATGACGGTAAGGAGTTCAGCTTAAGCCCTGATCCTCTGCTGGAAACAATAAGACCATACGTAGCAGGCTTGAGACTTGGGGAAAAGGTAGAGATAGACAGGCTGAAGCCACTGCTAGAGAAAAAAGAGATCTTCGGAGTTAATCTATATGATGTGGATATGGCAGAAACCGTAATCGGATATCTAAATGAAATGCTTGCAGGTACAGGAGCGGTAAGAACAGCTTTAAAAAAATACGTTTAACCCTTGTAGGGATAGGAAAAGGTAGTTGGAACAATGTTTAGTTCGTTTCAGCTACCTTTTTATGCTTCTTAAATTAAAAAAAGTCGGATTTTTTCAGATGGTCTGCCTGCTTTTAACATTACCAAAACGAATTAAATTTCTTATAATAATTATTAATTATGATAGGTGAATCAACCTCAAATTCATCTTCTATTGAGCAGATTCACTATAAAATTACATTGTTTCGTATACAAGCAGTTAAAAAAAGGATATAATGAATACATAAATGTACATGAATTGCGTTTGGTTTGCAGCGAAAAGCAGAGAATGGTATTTTGAAAAGATAATCAAAACAAATATGGGGGGCAGATTATGTATAGGCTGCTGATAATAGATGATGAAGAAATTGAACGCGAGGGAATGGCCAATTATATAGCATGGGAAAAATTTGATATCGAATTGGTGGGGACAGCCTGGAATGGTGCAGAGGGCTTGGAAAAAATTAAGAGTGATAAACCGGATATTGTATTGACGGATATCAAAATGCCCGTTATGGATGGAATTGAGCTGATTAGACGAACAAAATCAACCTTTCCGAGCGTGGAGTTTGTAGTTCTTTCCGGTTATGGTGAATATGAATTTACCAGTCAGGCAATGGAGGAGGGAGTTCGTTATTATATCCTAAAGCCATGTGCTGAGGAACAGATTACAGTTGTTCTGGACAAGGTAAAGAAAGAGATTGATATAAAACGGGAAAGAGAACAACGAGAAAAAGAATATAAAAGAACCGTTAACCGTTTATTGCCCCGTGCCAAAGAGCAGATTTTTCGTGACATGCTCTTTGAAAAGGAGCAGAGCGGAAAAGATTATGAAATGTTTCTCAAGGAATTCGGTACAAAGGATACAAAAGCAGCTATTCTTGGCTTCTGGACGGAAACGGGGTTTGATTACCTGGAGTATTTTATACTGGGTAATGTCTTAACTGAGCTGGTCGGTGCGGCTCATATTCATTTATATACACATATCCAGAATGAAGTATTATTTCTGATTGATGCAGAAGCTTTGCCAGAGGTGGAAAGTGCAGTAGAGAGAGTTCGGCTGGAATTTGGAAGAATCAGTGTACAGCCGATACTGGCAGTTTTAAGTGAACAGGGAAGCCTAAATGATATTAGTATTCTATATTCACAGGCTCAGGAATTAATAAGAGTTGGTATAGCAGAGCGCCAAACAGGATTTCTGTATTATGAGTTATTCCAAAAGATTCATGACAGTGCATCCTTTCTGATGGATTACGGTAAAATCCGTAAGACGGAGGATTATGGTGAGCTATTATTTGAAGTATACCTTGGATTTATGAAAATGGATTTAGAACAGTATTCCTTGCATAAAAAGGAAGAGGTTTGCAACTGGATTTTGAAGGTGCTGTATGGTACCTCAATGGATATCAACTATGAAAGCACGGAGTTAAAAGAACAGTACTGGCAGCTTTTAACACGGCTGGTAGATACCATTGCCCGCCTGAAAGCTATGGATATTGGCAAGGGAAAAGAAGGAGAGCGACTAAAAAGTGTTTTACTTGCCGCATTCCAACATATCAAAAATCAGGAATTAGGAATTCAATTTCTTGCAAAAGAAGTATTATATATGAATGAAGACTATTTCGGAAGATTGTTTGTTAAGAATAGAAATATTAAATTTTCCACCTATCTAATGGAGAAGCGTATTATGCTTGCACAAAGGCTCTGGCAATACGATCCGGAACTAAAAGTCTCACAGGTAGCTGAGTTAATCGGCTATTCACCGGATGGACAGTATTTTTCAAAGGTATTTCGAAAAATTACAGAATTGTCACCAACAGAATATAAAGATATTATGAAAAATAGCAGTAAAAAACCGACTATATGATTTAATAAGGTCGGTTTTTTCAAATCATTCGATTTAAGAAACAGGAATTACAGGTTTTCAACTGATGAAGCTGGGTGATAGCATTAGGAAACAGAAGAGTTTCTGATGGGAGGTTTATCTATGGTACAAGGTATCAAAAGAAAATATAAAAATTTAAAGCTGCCCGGTAAAATGCTGCTGGTATACTTTATCTTTGCCGGCATCTTCTTTGGCATTTCTATCATAGCACTGCAAGTCAGTCTGGACATCTTTGCGGGAAAACTCTATGAGAAATCCCTGCAGGAGCTTGATTTTTATGCTCAAAAGGTCAATGACAGCTTAAATGAAGTGCAAAGCTACAGCTATGAGCTGGCGTTAGATGATGAAATACAGCAGCGGCTCTCAAAAATAGCGGATATAGATAAGCCCTCCTGGGAGTACACTATGGAGCTGACAGAGCTCCGCTATAAGCTGATATATGAGTACAATCCAGGTTCTGCCATCCGCTCGATCCGTTATACGGACAGCTATAATACTACCTTGGAGGTGGGAGATTCCTCTTGGGAGATACCAAGTGACATTTATGAGGAATTACTGCAGAAGTTTCATGAGGCTAAGGGTGCCGCCATTATGTATGGCCCCACAGAGGACTGTCCCTATCTACTCTGCGGGCGGGACATATTAAATAGTCTGGACATGAGCCTGGATAATCTGGGAACAGTGGTATTAACCTGTGATATAGGAAAGATCATTACGGAATATAAGGACAGCCTGGAATCTCCCAACGCGGCTTTGTTTGTCTATTCCAGGGATGGGATCATTTACAGTGATATAGAAGAGAAAGATTGGCCGAAGCTTCCTGCATTTCAGAAAGGACAGGGGTATAAGATTGTTACGTATCAGGGACAGAGGTACTTCATGTGCTATCTCAACTCCAACTCCACCGGCTGGATGTATGTTAATTTCTTTCCCTACTCAGATTTATACGGGCAGCTTTTATCGGTTCGTTATATCATGCTGATATCCTTTGCTGCCGCCTTTGTACTCATTTTAATCTTTATGAACCGAGTATCCGTTGCGATCACAAAGCCACTGGAGCAGCTTACCGAATCCATGCAGATTGTGGAAACGGGAGATTTTCAGGGTGCGAAGGTGATCCTTGTAGAACAGGAAAGGAAGGATGAAGTCGGGGTCTTAACCCGGGAGTTTCAGGTCATGCTGGACAGAATCGATATTTTGATCCATGAAAATTACGAAAAGCAGATATTACTGAAGGAAACCAAATATCAGATGCTTCAGGCTCAGATCAACCCTCATTTTCTGTATAATACCTTAAATGCCCTTCACTGGATGGTCAAGGCAGAGCGTAAT
>JAQZBD010000050.1 GCA_029239235.1 Herbinix sp. | reverse complement strand
TAGTAATAAGTATAACAGAACTTTTTGTGCAAGACTAACTTATTGAAGAATGAATTTAGTATTGCAAACACGAAGTTACTTATTCATTTTATAAAATAATTCAAAAATAGGTATTGACATTGTCGTTACGTAAAGGTATAGACTCAATTTGTAAGGAGTTGCTGATATTGAAATACTCAATGGAAATTCCGATTCTCCATGCACAAATCATATGCTGAAAGAATTGGAAAAGTAATAAATCAAATGGAGGTTATAATGGAATACACGATTCAAAAACTAAGTCAAATCGCTGGGGTGAGTACCAGAACACTTCGGTATTACGATGAAATTGGAATTCTAAAACCGGCAAGAATCAATTCTTCAAAATACCGCATCTATGGGCAGGCAGAGGTGGATTTGCTGCAGCAGATCATGTTCTACCGAGAAATGGGTGTTAGTCTGGATACCATTAAGGATATTATAACCGCCAAGGATTTCAATGAAGAAAAAGCACTGGAAAGTCATCTGGAAAAGCTCCTTGCAGAAAAGAAACAAATAGATTTATTAATCGAAAATGTAAAGAAAACATTGGACTATAAGAAAGGAAACATAAATATGAAGGATAACGAAAAATTCCAAGGCTTTAAGAAAAAGCTGGTTGACGAGAATGAGGAAAAATACGGAAAAGAAATTAGAGAAAAATACGGTGATGAAAAAGTGAACGAATCCAATCAAAGGATGATGAATATGACAAAAGAGCAATACGAGGAATTCGAAAAGCTGGGACAGGAGGTGCTAGACACCCTGGAAGCAGCCTTTGCAACCGGAGACCCGGCAGGAGAATTAGGTCAAAAAACAGCCGAACTGCACAAAAAATGGCTCACCTTTTCTTGGAACGAATACAGCAAAGAAGCTCACGCGGGCTTAGCACAAATGTATGTAGATGACGAACGCTTCACCGCCTACTACGACAAAAAGCAACCTGGTTTAGCTGTATTCTTAAGAGATGCCATTCATATCTACACTGGAGTAAAATCATAATTCCAAAGGTATGATTGAAGATATCTTAATGTTAAAAGGATAAAAGCATTATCAGCCTATAAAAACAGGCAAAATGTTTAAATTTGATTTTGTAAGCGTTTTTTAATCAACAACAAGTCGCAATAATAAAATAACTCTCAATATAAAATGGTTTTAAAAACTAAATCCCACAGAGTGAGGGGAGTAGGTACTGCAGAAGTGTTTGCTTTACCGTTACAGAAGGAGCCGAATGTCCGCGGAGGACTTGACATATGATGTCTGTCCATCCGCGAACATTCGGCTCCTTCTGTAGAGGTAAGCAAATACGCCGCAGTACCTACTCCCCTCATTCTGTGTACACAACCTAAACCTAAGTTAAAAATCAAATCAGGATGGTGCTTATTTTGTAAGCTCCATCCTTGCTGCAAGAAGAGGTATTTTACCTATACCTCATCCTTCGCAACCTTCGCCTGTTCAAACTTATCACTTCCAATATGGCAATAGCCACCCGGATTCTTATCCAGATATTTCTGATGATATTCCTCAGCAAGATAGTAGTTGCGAAGCGGAAGCAGCTCAATCGCAATCGGTTTCTCATACTTCGTCTGTAGTTCCTCCAAGGATAGCTTAATCGTTGGAACATCAGCTTCGTCCACATAATAAATGCCGGTTCTGTATTGGCTTCCAACATCATGTCCCTGACGGTTTACCGAGGTAGGATTAATCACATCGTAATACAGGCTAAGGATAAATTCCAGTCTAATCTGCGTCGGATCGTAGAAAGCACGTACAGTTTCTGCATGCCCAGTATTATTGTGGCAAACTTCCTGATAAGTGGGATTCTCCGTATTTCCATTCGCATAGCCTACATCTGTTTTAACAATACCTTGGATGCAGGAAAGATATTTTTCAGTCCCCCAAAAGCAGCCCCCGGCAAGATATATTTCCTTAATATGATTCTTTGATTCCATTGTTTTAAACTCCTTTATCTAGTGTTGATTTCTAGTGTTTATTAATTATTTTTCTCAAGATTTTTACTAAATAGCTTGATGATTTCATTCGCCAGTAACGGGATTAATGCGAAACCTAATGCAATACCCCATTCCGATAAGCTTAAATTATGAACTCCAAAGGCATTTGCTAACACCGGTACGGTGATAACCACTAACTGAAGTAGAACACCAATAACGATAGCGCCAATTAAATATATATTTGAGAATAAGCCTACTTTAAGAATAGATTTGGTAAAGTTTCTCATCGACAAGGAATAAAATAATTGGGAGGCAGCCAGTACTACAAAGGCCATGGTTCTTGCATATGGCAGTGCTGTCTCTAACGCCTGCTCGGACAGCATGCTGCCGCCAATTTGGTAGCCATGGTGGGAGAGGCCGTAATAAAAGGCATAAAGGGTTAATAAACCAATTAATATTCCACCGACAATTGCACGAAAACCTGCACCGCGAGCGAAAAAGCTTTCCTTTGGATTACGAGGCTTTTGCTTCATAACATCCTTATCACCGGGATCAATACCCAGAGCAATGGCAGGGAGAGAGTCTGTAATCAGGTTTACCCATAAAATCTGCGTTGCAAGTAAGGGAACAGGCCAGTTAAAGAGGATGGAAAGGAAGATCGTAATAACCTCACCGAGATTACAGGATAAAAGGAATACTACGGATTTCTTAATATTGTTATAAATGTTGCGACCTTCTTCAATGGCATGAACAATCGTGGTAAAATTATCGTCTGTCAGGATCATATCACTGGCACCCTTAGCAACGTCAGTTCCGGTAATACCCATTGCCACACCAATATCAGCGTACTTTAAGGACGGTGCATCATTTACACCGTCACCGGTCATAGATACGATATTTCCTTTTGATTTAAAGGCTCTTACAATCTTAACTTTGTGCTCCGGAGATACCCGGGCAAATACACGGTATTTGTTAATCTGATCAGCAAAGATATCCTCAGAGATTTCATCAATCTCAGCACCGGTAATGCTTTGGTCGATGGACTGTGCGATGCCTAATTCCTTCGCAATAGCAACAGCAGTATTTTTATGATCCCCGGTAATCATGATCGGTGTAATTCCCGCTGTCTTAGCTTCCTGTATGGAATCCTTTACTTCCAGTCTCGGAGGATCAATCATTCCGACTAAGCCCAGAACCGTAAGATCCTTTTCCATATCTCCCGGAGCGAGAACTTCCTCCGTATCTTTATAGGCAACACCTAGTACACGAAGTGCGTTATCCGACATTTCTTCCGTTATCTTATGAAATTCTGCTTTAAGAGAATCGGTTAATGGTACCACCTGTCCGTTAACTAGAGCAGAAGAGGAGATTTTTAAGATATTATCAATGGCTCCCTTGGTATGAACTCGGTAATGACTACTCTCTACATTCAAGGTAGACATGAGCTTTCGATCCGAATCAAAGGGATTCTCGGACACTCTTTGATATTTTTCATGGAGTTCATTTCTAGGTAGATTGAATTTATCACCAAGAACAATGAGGGCTATTTCGGTAGGATCACCGGTACCTTGTCCGTTTATATAAGTAGCATCGGAGCATAGTACAAGAGATTTTATCAGTTCAGCTTCATCAGGAGTAGCTGATAGATTACTCTCCGTTTGTGGAATATTATTTAATGTTCCGGAGGTAAACGCAGCAACAACTGTCATCTTATTTTGTGTTAATGTACCGGTTTTGTCGGAGCAGATAATATTAACAGAGCCCAAGGTTTCCACTGCCGGAAGCTTTTTGACAATAGCATTGATCTTAGACATTCTTGTTACACCGAGTGCCAGTACAATTGCAACAATCGCAGCAAGACCTTCGGGAATTGCGGCAACAGCAAGGCTGATCGCAGTAAGGAACATTTCGAACAAATCTCGTTTTTGAATGAGAGCAATTACAAAGATTACAACACAAATACCGATTGCAAGATAACCAAGAATTCGTCCTAATTCATCCAGCCTTTTTTGTAGTGGTGTCATCTCAGAATCGTCTTCCTCTAAAATAGTTGCAATCTTACCGATCTCGGTATCCATAGCGGTTGCAACAACAATTCCCTCACCGCGTCCATAGGTAGTTAGAGTTGAGAGAAATGCCATATTGGATTTATCTCCGATGGGAGTCTTTAGATCGTCAAATACATTACCAGCATTTTTTGAGGAGGGCACAGATTCTCCGGTTAGTGCTGATTCTTCAATCTGTAAATTTGCACTTTCAATCAATCGGAGATCGGCTGGAACATACCGTCCGGCATCCAACAAAACAATATCACCGGGAACAACCTCCTCGGAATTGATCTCAACTGCTTTGCCGTCACGTCGTACCAAAGCTTTTGGTGTAGTCATCTTTTGTAAGGCTTCCACTGCTTTTTCAGCTTTGAACTCCTGAATTACTCCGATGGTTGCATTTAAGATGATTACTAATAGAATAATGATGGAATCAGTATATTCACCGATTACCATAGTAATAACGGCAGCAGCTACCAATACATAGATCAGCATGTCCTTTAATTGGGATAGAAATAGAGAGAGGATACTTTTCTTTGGTTTGCCCTTTAATTTGTTTAAACCGTATTGTTCGAGACGTCTTTTTGCTTCAGCTTCAGAAAGGCCAACCTTATCATTAACCCCGAATTCCTGGAGCACTTCGTCCTTGGATTTCATAAACCACATAATTACACCTCTTTCGCTGTTATAATTATTATAGTACCTAATAAAATATGCTTTATGCTTATATTGAGCTTATAAATAGCAGAAAAGTAAATATAAATTAATATTCCTAAAGATATGTTATTAGGTACTAATTTTACCTAAAAAGGTAAATATATTCCATATCATTAGTATATCCTATTTTTATTTGAATGAAAAGTAAAATGTATGCATGCGAAATATGCTTTTGTAATAACTGTAAGTTGTATGCTTAAGTAATGGCAGTAAGATATAGGCTTTTGTGATAACTGCAAGTTGTATGCTTAAGTAATGGCAGTAAGATATAATGCTTTTGTGATAACTGCAAGTGATACGCTTAAGTAAGGCAGTAAGGTATATGCTTTTGTACTAACTGTAAGTTATATGCCTAAGTAGTAGCAGAAAGATATATATAATGATTGCAAAATGTATGTAAAAAGAAGTAAAATACATACTTTTGCAATGAATGAGAGCTGGATCCTGCTCGCGAAATAAATGGAGATATGAGTTGTATTTGACATCATTTAGTAACCTAAGTATAATTGAAAGGTATTTATGAAGTAATACCTATTTTGAAATCATATTTGAAATCATAAATTCGTTATTTGAGTCATTTGAAATCATAAAATTGTTGTTTGAGTCATTTGAAATCATAAAATTGTTACTTGAGTCATATGAAATAGAAAGGTTTGGTGAGAAAGTGACATATATTAATAAGATGTTGAAAGAATACGACATAAATAAGGATATTAGAAATTACCTGGCCTTTACGATTCTGGTAATTGCAGTTATTTTGACCTGTGTAATCATCAATTTTATATTAAAGCATATCTTTATTCGAATTATATCTAAGTTAATTTTAAGAGATAGGTTTCAATGGGACGACGTTTTAGTAAACCGAAAGATACTCCATCGAATTGCAAATATCGTTCCGGGAATTATTATATATATCTATGCCCCGGCTTTTGAGAAAGTGGAGATTATTGTTCAAAGGATTGCATCCGTATATATTATGCTGATGCTATATTTTCTCGTTAATTCAGCACTGGATGCGGTTAACGATGTATATATTACCCATCCCATCTCAAAGGTTCGTCCAATGAAAGGGATTTTGCAGGTTATCAAAATCGTATTGTTTGCTGTGATCTCCATCATCTTACTTGGAACCATGATGAATCGGGATCCCTTGCTTTTGTTAAGTGGTATCGGAGCTCTGGCGGCTGTATTTTCCTTTGTATTTAAGGATTCTATCCTTGGCTTTATGGCAGGAATCCAATTAACCTCGAATGATATGCTGCGAATCGGGGATTGGATTGAGATGACGAAGTACGGCGCGGATGGTGATGTTGTAGATATTACGTTAAACACAATAAAGGTACAAAATTTTGATAAGACAATCGTAACGATTCCTGCGTATGCATTGGTTTCGGATTCCTTTCGAAATTGGAGAGGTATGCTGGAATTCGGAGGCAGACGAATCAAGCGTTCCATTTATATCGATGTGAACAGTATTACCTTTTGTACGCCTGAGATGATGGAGAAATATAAGAAGATAAATTATTTGAAGGATTATATTACAGAAAAGCAAAAGGAATTAGAGTATTATAATTTAGTCAATAAGAAGGAAGACAGTTTGGCTAACGGCAAGCATCTCACTAATGTGGGAACCTTCCGGGTGTATATCCAATATTTTTTAAACGACAATCCGTATTTGAGTCATGATAATGCACAGATGGTGCGCCAATTACCTCCTGCAGAAAATGGTTTACCCTTGGAGATCTACGCATTTACCAAAACAATAGATTGGTCAGAATACGAGATCATTCAAGCAGATATTTTTGATCATATATTCTCTGTAGCAGGAGAGTTCGGAATCAGAATCTTCCAAAATCCAACGGGCTACGATATGAGAAATCAACTAAGAGAGAAAGATTAGAGGTACAAAAATAGTAATAAATAAAAAGAAGGTACAGATAGGTGTATAAGACGAATTAAGCATTTTTCAATAATAAAATATAATAGCAGGGGCAGAGATAACTTTATCTCTGCCCCTGCTATTTTTGTCTCATTCAGTTTTAGTGCAAGTATTCAATTCGATCCTGAGAAACTACTGTAATCTTTTTAAGAAATAATCTGTCCAAAGCTTATCACATCTCCCAATCTTTCCAAGAATGTTTGCTGTTTGTAATTCTGAGACGAAATTACAAATATCTATTCTTTTATTAAGATACGAAGAACTTAACATATTTTGTGATGAATTTCATAAATTTTAAATTAACTTTGACATTAATTTTTACAAATGAATCAGCGAAGCTGATAAACATTGTATTTATTATGAATTATCATCTGAATTGAAGTTCTTATTTCGTATCTGATAATAGTATGTCACCGTAATAAAAATATATACGGTAGCTATAAAAAATTTTAAAGGTAAATGATACCAAAAATTTCAGCCTAAAGGCGCTCAGTTTTATTTTCACACTAATCGGCAGAAGACTTCCGTCTTTTAATCACCTTTAATCTGGTGAATTCCTCACGTTCCTTTTCTTCTAAAGCATTCTGTATTTCGTTTACCAGGTTGGTGTAAAATGGAATCGTAATGTTTTTTAAAGCGTTGGCACGTTTTTGAGTTTTATTTATATTAGTAGCAAGACGATAAGCGGAATTCTCAATGGCGGATAAACGAATGGTTAGCTCCTTCACTTTAACAAAACGCTTTGTGGCCTCATCCAAAGATAATCTGGTTTGAAAAAAAGCATAGGTAGGTTTACCGGGAGTGGTGTCGTATTCAACCAAAGGAATTTCCGTCCCCATAATGCTTCGCTGTTTTATTTCTATAGAATTCTCTTCAGGAATTGTATTACTTAGTTCAGAAACGGTATTGATACCCATTTCAATATTAGCCTGCTGCAGCGCGAGATAAGCAGCAGAGAAGGTGTTATCGATTTCGCTTTGTACATTTTTCGCAGTGTCGATTAATTCCATGAGCTCCCGCATTAAAATATTACGCTTTTTGTCCATTAAATCATATCCCTGCTTTGCCAGTTTCAAAGAATTCTTTGCCGATATAAGATTTCCCTTGGTGGGAAAGGTATTAGGATTCATGGATTCACCTCAATTCGTTTAACCTTGATTTTGAGTAAAATATTTATCCAGGATTTTTGTATCAATACGATCTAATTCTTCTCTTGGAAGGATGGATAAAAGCTCCCAGCCCTTATCAAGAGTCTGAGTGATGGTTCGATCCTCTGTGGGCCCCTGTGATAGGAAGGTCTGTTCCAGAGCAGCACCAAATTTCAGATATTGTTTGTCCTGAGGAGATAGTTCATCCTCACCAATAACGCTTGCCAGACCTCTAACGTCTCCCACATGTGCATAAGAAGAGAAGAGCTGGTTAGCAAGATCCTGATGATCCTCCCTGGTATAACCCTTTCCGATACCATCCTTCATTAAACGGGACAGTGAGGGTAGAATGCTGATGGGGGGGTAAACGGATTTTTGATAAAGTGATCTCTCAAGTACAATCTGACCCTCAGTGATATATCCGGTTAAGTCGGGAATGGGATGGGTTATATCATCATTTGGCATGGTAAGAATCGGGATCTGGGTAACAGAACCGGAACAGCCTTGTACAATGCCGGCTCTTTCATAGAGGGTAGCCAGTTCGCTATATAAATACCCCGGGTAACCCTTTCTACTTGGTATTTCACCCTTCGAAGAGGAAACCTCACGCATTGCCTCTGCAAAGGAGGTCATATCTGTAAGGATTACTAAGATATGCATCCCTTTTTCAAAAGCCAGATATTCCGCAGCAGTCAAGGCAACCTTTGGTGTAATGAGTCGCTCTACTACCGGGTCGTTGGCCAGGTTTAGATACATTACTACATGAGAGCTGGCACCACTTTCCTCAAAGGTTCGCCGGAAGAATTCTGCCACATCATGCTTTACACCCATGGCGGCAAATACGATAGCAAACTCCTCTGTTGAGTCTTCTCCCAGGGAAGCTTGCTTTACAATCTGTGCAGCTAATTGGTCGTGGGGCAGGCCATTGCCGGAGAAGATGGGGAGCTTTTGCCCACGAATCAGCGTGGTTAAGCAATCGACAGCAGAGATACCGGTTTTGATATAGTTACGCGGATATTCCCGCTTACAAGGATTCAACGGAAGGCCGTTAACATCCTTTCTAACTTCAGGAATAATATTTCCCAGACCATCGATGGGCTGACCCACACCGTTGAATACCCGTCCCAGGATCTCAGGAGATAAGCTGACCTCCATGGGATGACCTGTTAATTTTGTATGGGTATTAAATAAGGACATGTCCTCAGTGCCTTGAAATACCTGAATGATTGCCTTATTCTCATATAGTTCTACAATTCGGCCTATTTTTTTCTTGTTTCCCTCCACTGTTAATTCCACGATTTCATCAAAGGAGGCACCCCGAATACCTTCCAGGGCGATTAGGGGACCATTTATTTCACTTAATCCTAAATATTCAATTCCCATAGTTTAACCCCTTTCCAGGACGTGTCGTTTGATTCGCCCTATGCGTTCGTTTTCATGATGTTATCATAGAATTCATCAATCAGCTTTTTATAATCATCAAATTTATTTAACTCATCATTAGCCACATCATATTTAATTGTAATGATCTTATCATAGATTCGACTGGATTTTAGCAGTGACATGGGCATACTTCTGTCAATTAACAACTTTGACTTCTGATAGAGATAGAGAATTGTCCGCATCATTTTAAGCTGCTTTTCCATAGGAACATAGGTATCCGAAGGATGGTAGGCATTTTGCTGTACAAAGCCTAATCGAATTACCCGGGCTATTTCCAATACAAGCTTTTGATCATCCGGCAGCACGTCACTTCCAATTAATTTAACAATTTCATTTAATTGATTCTCCTGGGTCAGGATACTTAACAGCTGATTTCGGCATTCTACAAAATCCTCACCTACATGCTTTGTGTACCAGGGCGCAAGATCAGACACATATTCACTATAGCTGGACAGCCACTGGATCGCCGGAAAGTGCCTTGCATAGGCAAGGGATTTATCAAGAGCCCAAAAGCAGCGGACAAAACGCTTCGTGTTCTGAGTTACCGGCTCAGAGAAGTCACCGCCTTGGGGAGATACTGCACCGATAATGGATACGCTGCCCTCAGTAAAATTCAAATTCTGCATAAAGCCTGCTCGCTCATAAAAGGCAGATAGCCTAGAAGCGAGATAAGCGGGAAAGCCTTCTTCTGCCGGCATTTCCTCCAAGCGCCCAGATAGCTCCCGGAGTGCCTCCGCCCAACGAGAAGTGGAATCTGCCATAATGGCTACATGATAGCCCATATCCCGGTAGTACTCGGCAAGTGTGATTCCGGTATAGATGCTGGCTTCACGGGCAGCAACGGGCATATTCGAGGTATTGGCGATTAAGGTGGTACGATCCAGCAGAGGATTGCCGGATCTGGGATCCACTAATTTGGTAAAGTCCTCTAGTACCTCAGTCATCTCATTGCCACGCTCGCCGCAGCCAATATAAATAATGATATCAGCGTCAGACCATTTGGCAAGCTGATGCTGGGTCATGGTTTTACCGGTACCAAAACCGCCCGGGATAGCAGCAGTGCCTCCCTTTGAAATTGGGAATAGGGTATCCAGTATTCGCTGTCCCGTTATTAAGGGACGGTCGGAAGGATAACGCTTGGCGGTTGGGCGGGGAATTCGGATTGGCCACTTTTGAGTTAAGGTCAAGACTTTTTCCACACCCTTACTGTCTACAATCGTTACGATTGGAGCATCAATCGTATAGGCTCCATCAGGAACAACTTTTGTAACTGTGCCGGAGATTTCCGGCGGAACCATGGATTTATGCACAATAGCTCTGGTTTCAGGAACCTCTGCAATAATCGTTCCTCCATAAACTTTATCACCGGGGGCAACGGTGATATGTACATCCCATAATTTTTGTGTATCCAAGGAAGCTACGCTAACACCGCGAGAAATAAAGGCTCCGGACTGTCTGGCAATTTCCTTCAGCGGACGTTCAATACCGTCAAAAATGTTACTGATAATGCCGGGAGCAAGAGTAACGGAAATAGCAGCACCGGTGCCGGTTACCTCATCTTCAGGCCTTAGGCCGGAAGTTTCCTCATAGACCTGAATGGTTGCTCTTTCCGAGGTTAAGCCGATTACTTCACCTACAAGCTTATCTTTACCCACCAAGACCATTTCGCCCATTTTAAAGGCTTGATTTCCACCCACAAATACAATTGGTCCATTGATACCAAATATTTTACCTGTTACATTCATAAGGATCTATCCTTTCAATAGCCGTTACAGAGTAAAGTTACTCTTTGCTTCTTCTATTTTTGTTGAAAAAGAACTATCTATTAATATATTATGAGAAGAAATAACTGCTCGGATTCCTCCGATAAAATCACGGTCACTTACAGTTAGGGTAGTAGAAGTTCTTTGTTCCAGCCTAGGAATCCTGTCTTGATCCGAAGGATTGATATAGATGGTAATGGTATCACCCTTTGCAAAATCAAGTGCATCTTGAATTAAGGCGAACAACAGATCTTCATAGGCGTCCGTTTTCATATAATCTTGCAGCCTTAATTTAACTTCTTCAAACACTTCGTCCGATATTTCAGCAGTTCTTTCTAATACCTTACGGCGTATCTCCATGGAAGCGGCGGACATCCTTCGATTACGTTCCCGAAGGATATGGTCAGATTCCATACGAAAATTCGCTTCAGCCTTGCGTAAAGCGATTTCATTTCGTTCTTCAAAATTTCTTTGCAATATTTTTTTGTATTCTTCCACAATCTCAATGTTTTGCTTGGTAGCGCTTTCAATTACAGAAGAATAAAAATGCTCTAATTTTTCATCAAGAGTCATAGAACCGACCTTACCTTTCTAAATACAAGATGAATTAACAAACTGTCACTTGTCAAGAATTACAATTTCAAACCTATGGCTTCGTTTACATAGGCAGTGATAAAATCAGGTTTGCGACCTGTACCATGTCTGTCCGGTATCTCAACGATTAAAGGGATTCGTTTATTTAATTTGATATCATTAATGATCTCAGGAAATTCGTTACTAAGTTTTTCGGTAATGAGTATGATACCGATGGTATTGTCAGCTAATGCCTCTTCTAAAGCAGCTTTTAGCTCCGGTCGTGTATGAACGACAACGCCACCTACTCCAGACAGCTTCATTCCCGTATAAGTATCTATATTATCGCTGATTAAATACATTCTCATGATAACACCCGTGCCTTTCAACTTTTTGATGGCCTATGATACAACAATCAGATACCTCCTTAGCTTAAGATCATCAGAGAGATGATTAATCCATAGAGACAAACACCTTCTGCCATAGCTACAAAGATTAAGGACTTACCCATAATGGAAGAATCCTCGCTGATCGCACCAAGAGCAGCGGAAGCAGAAGAAGCAACAGCAATACCACCGCCAATACAGGATAAGCCGGTGGAGAGAGCAGCAGCCATAAATTTCCAGCCGTCGGTTGCCAACGCTGCGGTCTCAGTTGCTTCAGCAGCAGACACCTTACCACTAAACATCATGATATTTGAAATGATTAAAATGCTAAAAAAAGCAAAGATGTTAAAACCCAGTGCAGCCTTGTAGCCTCCCTTTGTTTTTTTGCTGTACAAAAAAGTACCGAAAGGAATAATGATGCTAAGTAATAGAGCGGTAATAAGAACAATATTGATCGTCATAATAAGTTCCTCCTTAGATTTAAATGTTTTTATTTTTTAGCTTACTTTTATAGGATGTAAATTCCTTTCCATTTCCCTTATAGAAACGGCTAAACATCTCATAGTATTCCAAACGAAGCACCTGAATTCCAACGATTAAGCCTTCCATTCCAGCTACAAACAGATTACCAAGTATAAGTATCAGTAAGTTTGGATGGCCGGTTTCTTCGCCAGCCAGCAGCATTACAACGGCCATCATTCCGGCATGGCTCAAGGCAAAAGCCCCAATACGAAGGAAGGAAATCGTGTTTGTTAAGTAACTGAGCAGAACCTCAAAGAGTTCAAAGAAGGTTTCCATAAAGAACAGGGCTTTATGCTCCGGGAAAATCTTGGTCCTTTTCTCAATCATATGAGTTAAAGGCTCTTTGAAGAAAATCAGCATCAGCGGCAATCCAAAAAAGATACCCATAAGGATGAATCCAGGTAGTGCTCTGCCGGTGAAAATAAAAGCAATACTAATGATTAAAACGGCATAGAACAGCAGCCCGGCAACACCATTCGTATCGAATAAAACCCGTCCCCAGTCCTTAGCCTTGATACCATTGACAATATTTAAAATCATGGCCAGAAGGATAAGAAATACGCCAAAGCCCACTGCGGTAATAAGTACGGTCATTACATTTTCCCGAGGGGACAGCCAGATGGCATCAATCCAGTTTTCGAAGCCGAACACGCTGCCATACATAAAACCAAAGATGGTTGAAAAAACACCGGCAAGGGAGATAATTGCTGCAAGATTCATGTTCTTTATTTTGTAAAGAAGTGCGCCGCCAATTACCAGGCAGAGACCCTGACCAACATCACCGAACATAATACCAAAGATAATGGAATAGGTGATTGCAACAAAGGAGGTGGGGTCAATCTCATTGTAGGCAGGCAAACCATACATTTTAATAAACATCTCAAAGGGTTTGAAAATTTTAAGATTTTTCAATTTGGTCGGAGGCTTTTTGTCCGCATCCACTTGCCCATCGTCAATAACACAGTAAGCCAGACTGTCTGTTTCTGCTTCCTTTAATAATTTTTCTGAGTCCTCATCGGAAATCCAGCCACAGATGATGTAAAATACCTCATTTTTACCTTTATCCCTGGTGCAGGCAGCCATTTTTCTAACCTCAAAATTCTTAGAAAGAACACATACTGAATGGTGCGCTAATTCCAGCTGCTCCGAAATATTATTCAGGCGGTTATGAATGTCTTTGTAAATATCATTCAGCTCATTATTTATTTCAGTTATTTTTTCCCTGATCGAATAATAGGATTCTTCCGGTGTTCCCTCATAAGCATCCGGTATTTTCACCCGTTCAAAATGGAGAGAAGCATAAATGGCATCAATTTTGATTGCTTCATTCGCCGGAACAAAATAGATACCCCATACATAATCCCGATCCCGTTCACATTCATAGAAAACCGTATTTAAATTGTCATATACGAATTTCGAGAATCGGGTATAGAATTCATGCGGAACCTTTCCGAATCGATATTTAATGAATTTTAAATTAATAATTTGATGAATGTTGTAGTCCAGATGCCGGAAGTGCTCAATCTGAATCAGCAAATCATTTAATTCATGACGATGATTTTTTATTTCATGCTTTTTCACATTGATATCCGATAGCATGGCATAGGCAGAGTTGATGATGTCCGCCGCAGCTTCCGGTTCCATTAGCTGTTCCGAGGATAATTGAGGCTGCTCCAGCTTTTTTACGAGATCCTCCGATTTAGTGATTAGTTCTCGGTAGGGGTTAATATCCGCAAAGGGCCGGAGATTGTAGGAGGTACTAAGTTCTGTTAAAGCATTTTCAAGATGAATATCATATTTTGTCAGATAGGTATTTACAACCCGGTCAAAGTCGTTTTTAGGTCCGGTAATACTAATAAATCGCATCTTTTCAATCATGATCTAACCTCCAATACTATAATTGATGAAGATATTCTTGCTTCTGCTTAAGATCCAATCCGTATCTAATACATTCCAAGGCAGAGGTTAACATATTGATTTCTTTATCCTTACGAAAAAGATAATAATTTACCACAGTCATGGAGGCGGGATACCTGGTCATATTATACAGAAATATACGATTGATAATCCGGTCATATTCCTGTTCCATGGTACCGTCCCGGAGGTATTTAGCAAAGCCTTTGTATTTGGTGGTGCCTAATAAGTTCATAAATTCATCCATTGTAAGTGCAGTAACCAGCTTTGATAGCTGGGTAAGCGTTAGCTTATAATTAATGGGTATTAAATAAGTAAATATATCGGTGGAGTTCATATCATACATTTTTTTTGAACGGTAAATCCACATTATATTTAATAAGTCAATTTCCACACCTAAGCGGTTGGTAAAGGCTTTACAATTATTCCCCGTTAAGATTTTATCCTTCATGCGCCAGGATTTTGTAAAATAATACACATCCAGAGCCATTTCATAGTCAAAGGAGGAAAGCTTGCCCTTACTGCTAAGTTTAATAAAGAGATTATAGTACTGAGTACCTTTTAATGTATTAATATATTCCTCCATGGATCTTGAGGAGGAGAGTTTATTAATATCTATCTGCGAGTGCTTTGTAAAAAAGGGATGGAATAGGGAAAGGTCATAAGCACTTTCACTGGTATGCAGCAGACGAATACAGGCTTTTAGTACATTAACTTCATATCGAAAGAAGATAAGTTCAAGATCCTTTCTTTGCGTATCATTTGCAAAACGATAGATTCTTGTATAATCAAGATAGAGTCCATTTATGAAAACTCGTTCTGCCTCTCTTCGATGAATTTCCCGTTCATCATATTTTTGAAACAAATCGTGATAGCCAGGATGCTTTTTTAAGTACACAATCAAATCTGCAACAGATTCCAAATTTGATATGTTAGTAAAATCCTCCTTACTAATCAGCTTTGTCTTCATAGCCTTTACTTTGGTATTTATGCCACTATAAGATATAGAAGTATCCATAATAACCTCCATCTGTCTCAATGCTATTTCTATAAATTAACGGTTGAAAGATCCTGACATATATTTATCTCACTCCATGTTGTATTATACTTTGAAATACCTTTTCTACTAATACATCATGGTTTCTTTCATAAGAAACTTCTAAATCCGTCAGCTGTTTTTGACTGCATTCGGTCAAATGCTGTTTTTCTGTTTCGATCTCTTGTTCTGCTTGAGCTAATAGTAGATTAATTTTTTTGTTATTTTCTTCTATAATAGCTGCTTCCATTTGTTCGATTTCTTTTTCATTTTCTTCAAAGAGTTCGGTTTTCTCATCATTTGCACGTTCTATAATTTGATTTGCTTTTTTTTCAATATCAAATAAAAGTCCAATGACCTTTTCCATATACAAGCCTCCATTCTTTTAGGAGGCTTTGCCTCCATTCTTTTGGGAGTTTTTGAGCCTCCTAGTAATCGACAATTCATATAGGATAATGATACATGTTCTACAAATAAATGCAATAGCTATTTTGTAAAAATGTATATAACTACTAATATGTTTTATAAGACTATTGATATTTATTAACTAAGCTGATATAATTCGTTGGTTGCTTTCGAGAATATTGGGTATTTTATATACTATATGTGAAAAGTTTGTCGAATAAAAAAGTAATATAATGTAAAATATATCCGTTTAATCCCCAGTCTGGGCTAACCCTTTGTACAAGATGGTGCACAATTATAGATTTAAATGGCGTTTTTTAAGTTTTATTTGTGAAAAACTATCATAGACAAATAATGGATTGAGGTATATATTAATTACATTATTGCTTGTGAACAAGTAGAGCATTTTAGAATAGGAAAGGGGGAGAAGATTATGTTGTATGGTAATATGAAAGTAAAGAAATTATTAAGAGCAGTATTTATGATTATCATATTCATATTAATAGCCTCTTCCTGTATTTCTGTGCAAAATATTACACTAAGTGTCTACAAAAGTTCTAAAATTAAAAGAGTTGAGGAAATGAATAGCTTTAGTCATTCAATCAACAAGAGTGAGGAATCAATGATTGATCCAGGCGTAAAGAATAATGAATTCTCAAGCGCGGAGATATTAGATCAAACAACATTTTCAATTATATTATTAATAATCAAAAATCTGTTTACACTATTCTCAAAACTAATTATAATTCTATCCTTCTATCAATGCTTCTTATATATACGTGGGTGGATTATTTTAGTTTCTCAAGTTAAGCTTCGATTTTTTGTCATTCGATATTTACAGTTGGTTGATGGCAAAAAAAGTCAGTTAGTGTTCCAATCACTTTAATTTACCAGGATTAACTTGTCATATTTTGGTCGCCAACGCAGGTGGATTTTGTTGGTGTTTCTTTGTGCGCTTTTGCTAATTTTTTTTAGCAAAGAATTGTGAATAAAATATAAGAAAAGGAGGTGAAAATTATGGGTGACTTAGCGGAAAGGCTGGTCGAGGAATTACAGAGTAAGACTATATTTTCTATTAATTTTTTCGGCAATAAAGTGCCGATTTCGGAATCAATTGTGGTTACTTGGGGTATCATGGCAGTTTTAATGATATTGACACTTATATTTGTAAGGAACCTGAAGTTGATTCCGGGAAAGAAACAAGTAGTAATTGAATCCTTGGTAGAATTTATCAATAACTTCTTTACCGACATATTAGGAGAGCATGGGAAACGTTATATCCCATATTTGGGAACAGTATTGATCTACTTGGCTGTTTCGAATGTCATCGGACTATTTGGTTTAACACCTCCAACAAAGGATTTAAATGTAACCGCAGGTCTTGCCATTATGAGTATTGTACTGATCGAGTACTCGGGTCTCCATCATCACGGAATCAAAGGGTATTTTAAAAGCTATACGCATCCGATGCCGGCGATGACGCCCTTTAATATTTTAGAGCTGTTCATAAGACCATTATCATTATGTATGCGACTTTTTGGTAACATGTTTGGTGGATTTGTAATTATGGAATTGATAAAACTGGCTGTTCCAGTTATAATTCCGATTCCGTTTAGTTTTTATTTTGATATCTTTGACGGATTGTTGCAGGCGTATGTATTTTGCTTTTTAACATCCTTATTTATGCAGGAAAAGTTAGAAGCATAGGAACAAAAATATATGAAAATCATGAAAGATTATAAAAGATAGGAGTAGAAAACATGTCAGCATTAATAGGAATTGGCGCAGGTATTGCGGTATTAACAGGTTTAGGAGCGGGTATTGGTATCGGTATAGCAACCTCTAAGGCAACAGAGGCGATTGCAAGACAACCGGAAGCAAAGGGTGATATTAACAAAACATTAATTTTAGGCTGTGCATTGGCGGAGGCAACAGCGATTTACGGATTGGTAATAGCCTTCTTAATTATTTTTGTATTATAGTTGAAGTTAAAAGGAGATGAAAATATGTCAGCATTAATAGGAATTGGCGCAGGTATTGCGGTATTAACAGGTTTAGGAGCGGGTATTGGTATCGGTATCGCAACTTCTAAGGCAACAGAGGCAATTGCAAGACAGCCGGAAGCAAAAGGTGATATTAACAAAACATTAATCTTAGGTTGTGCATTAGCGGAGGCAACAGCGATTTACGGTTTGGTAATAGCCTTTTTAATTATCTTTGTTTTATAAAGTTAAGCCTTAGGAGGGGAAATTATGATTTCTATAAATGCAGCAAACGTAATATTTAATATGATTAATATTATTGTTTTGTTTGTTTTCTTCCGCGTATTTCTTTTTAAGCCTGTAAACAATATTATAGAAAGCAGAAAAGAGGTAATCCTAGATTCTTTAAAGGATGCTGACAATAAGAAGGCTGAGGCTTATAAGTTAAAATCGGATTATGAAACAGAGCTGAAACAGGCTGGTAACCAGGCTGGAAGCATTATAAAAGAAGCTCGCGAGCGGGCTGAAGTTGAATACAATAAGATACTTCAGGAAGCTAGACTAGAATCGGTTAAAGTAATGGAAGAAGCGAATAGAGTGATTGAACTTGAACGAAAGAAATCCATGGAAAATGCTCAGGCTGAGATAGCGGGTATTGCTATGCTTGCAGCCGCAAAGGTCATTGGTAAAAATGTGGATGATAATACGAACCAACAGTTTCTTGATGACTTCTTAAAAGAAGTAGGTGCTGCAAAATGATAAGTCAACGTGCGATGAATTATGCTAAGATTTTA
The DNA here is from genome assembly GCA_029239235.1 of Herbinix sp. Lineage (GTDB taxonomy): Bacteria > Bacillota > Clostridia > Lachnospirales > Lachnospiraceae > Mobilitalea. The sequence goes on along the minus strand of JAQZBD010000050.1, from coordinate 2,018 downwards.
GATTCTTTAAATGTAGATAAAGGTAATTTGGATGCAGCGAAAAAGCTACTGTTTAATTGCAAAGAATTAATGGAGGTTTTAGAGAATCCTGCAATTAAAAAGAAGGAAAAGGAATCTGTAATTGATGAAATCTTTGATCACGAGATTGCGAAATTTATAAAATTATTGTGTGAAAATAAGATGATTCAAATATTTGCAGAGGTTATGGAAGCATATGATGAAATTGTATGTGAACATAATAATGTGTTAAAAGCAAAGTTAATCTATGCTGAAAAGCCAGAGGATGAAAAAATATCTCAGATTAAGAGCATGCTCTGTGAAAAATATAATAAATCAGCTGTATTTCTTGAACTAGAAAAGGACGCTTCGCTCATAGGTGGTTATGTATTGTATGTAGGAGATACGGAATATAACAAAAGCATCAAAGGCGCTCTGTCAGAAATGCAAAAGACTCTAATTGGGAGGTGAAGTGTTTGAGTAACATGAATCAAAATGATATTATTTCGGTTTTAAAAAGTGAAATACAGGATTATGAAATTAAAACAACGATAAAAGAAACAGGAACAGTCATTAGTATTGGTGATGGTATTGCTACTGTATACGGATTAGATAATGCGATGTACGGTGAGCTTGTTGAATTCGAGACAGGAGTACGCGGTATCGTTCAGAACTTAAATAGGAAGACTATCGGCTGTGTTTTATTAGGCTCAGACTACGGACTGAAAGAAGGATCAAAGGTTGTAAGAACACAGAAGAGAGCCGGTGTACCCGTATCTGATAAGGTAATCGGCAGAGTACTTAATGCACTTGGTAACCCAATTGATGGTAAAGGTGCCATTGAAACGAATGAATTTTATCCTATTGAAAATGAGGCAGCCGGTGTTTGTACCAGAAAACCGGTTACCGTGCCTTTGCAGACAGGTATTCTTGCAATTGACTCCATGTTCCCTATCGGCAGAGGTCAGCGTGAACTTATCATCGGTGACCGTCAGACCGGTAAAACTTCCATCGCAATTGATACGATCTTAAACCAAAAAGGACAAGATGTCATCTGTATCTATGTTGCAATCGGACAAAAAGCATCCACAGTTGCAAAAATCGTTAGTACCTTAACCAAGCATGGTGCAATGGAATATTCTGTAGTGGTGTCCTCCTCAGCAAGTGATCTGGCACCTTTGCAATATATTGCACCTTATTCCGGTACAGCTATCGCGGAATATTTTATGAATCAAGGTAAGGACGTTCTGATTGTATATGACGATTTGTCAAAACATGCGGTAGCATATCGTACCATGTCCTTATTATTAGAGAGATCTCCAGGACGAGAAGCATATCCCGGTGACGTATTCTACTTACATTCCAGATTATTGGAGCGTTCCTGTCGTTTGGATGATAAGTATGGCGGTGGTTCCATCACTGCATTACCAATCATTGAAACCCTGGCTGGTGACGTATCCGCCTATATTCCTACCAACGTTATTTCGATTACGGACGGACAGATTTTCCTTGAAAGCGAACTCTTCTTCGCCGGTGTCAGACCAAAGGCTGCAGGTAGTCTACGTATTGACCTCGCACAATATAGAGAAATGGAAGTATTTACCCAGTTCGCATCTGACCTTGATAAAACCACCAAGGATCTATTGGATCATGGAAAGCATTTGATCGAATTGTTAAAACAACCGTTGTCAAAGCCATTGTCGCTGCATGAACAGGTAATCCTTCTGGTTACTGCAAATAATAGGCTGTTCAATGATGTTCCTGTAAAAGATATGAAATCTTTCCGTAGTGACTTAATGGATTATTTTAGAGCTAAATACAACAATATTATAGAAGAAATTGATAAATCAAAAGTATTAACCGATGAGTTGATTAATGAAATTATCAAGGCTGCTAAAGAATTTAAGAAATAGCATAAAAGAATAATAGCTGCCTTTCGGCAGCATGGAGGTTTATATGGCTAATACAAGAGAAATTCGTTCCAGAATAAAGAGTATTCAGGACATTATGAAGATTACAAA
>JAQZBD010000293.1 GCA_029239235.1 Herbinix sp. | reverse complement strand
TGAGAAAAAGGTTTGGGTATGAGAAAGGTATAAGTATGAGAAATATTTGACTATGAGAAATATTTTGAGAATCACAAAGTCATAATATTGCTACTAGAAAGTCAATAATCTTTCTTTTTTTGATAACAAACTTGTGATAAGGTAAATAGTGCAATGCTAGGGTATGTGTACCTTAGCACTGCACTATTCCTGCAATAGGGACTAGAATTATGTTTCTGCAAGTAGAATGATGATATATATAGCTGTTTCTCTGAAATTTAACGAAGCTTCAGAGATCTATTTTACTGGTATTAGGATACTCACATGTGAAAGAGGGAGGTCATTATGGTAGGAAAGTATGCAATCGCAAGTGAGAGGGGAAACTTACTGTTTCATATTACAAAAAAAGACGACAATCTCAAGGTGATAATTGAGATTCTGGAATCGGGTATGAAAATGATGCCGGAAGCAGTTAGCTTAGAAGAGAATAAAATACATTTGGAGACAGTATTTTTTATGTTTCCTAATGTGGTGAATAAAGCAACTTTGAAATGGAAAGATGGAGCTTACGAGGTCGAAGGGGATTTTGCACTGGTGGGCGCAGTCAGTGGAGAAGCGGCAGCCTTTACCGGAAAAACAAAGTATGAGCTCATGCTGGAGGAGCTGCCAAACTATCGTACGAGAAAAGAGATCAGTCGTACAGAGACAGAGATTAAGTTTGCTGTAGAAGAATTACTCACTAAGATGACACTGGAAGAGAAGATCGGACAGATGAGCCAATCCGGCGGTAACAACACTGTGGCAATCGGTGGAGAGGTGAATAAGATCATGTCGGATGATGAAGCAATCGAAGCCGGCTGCATTGGTTCTATGATCTTAATGGCACCGGCAGAAATCGGCTTTGAAAAGCAGAAGCTGGCGGTAGAAAAGTCAAGGCTTGGAATTCCGTTGATGTTCTGTCAGGATGTTATTCATGGATACCAGACAATCTTTCCGATACCCCTTGGCTGGAGCTGTTCATTCAATCCAAAATTGTTGGAAAAAGCCATGAGTGCAGCTGCGAAGGAGGCTTCAACCCAGGGAATTATGTATGGGTTTTCACCAATGCTTGATATTGCCAGAGATCCCCGTTGGGGACGTGTTTCCGAAGGGAATGGAGAAGATCCATATCTATGCTCTCGTATGTGTGAAGCTCATGTGAAAGGCTTTCAAGGGAAGGACTTATATGCTTCGGATACGATCTTGGCTTGCCTAAAGCATTTTGTAGGATATTCTGCTGCAGAAGGCGGACGAGACTATAATTCCGTTGAAATATCGGATACAACCTTACGTAATCTATATCTGCCTCCCTTTCAAGCAGGAATAGATGCAGGAGCAGCTTCCATTATGAATTCCTTCAATGTAATGAATAATATTCCGGTAGTAATCAATAAAAGGCTTTGCAATGATATGCTGCGAAAGGAGATGGGCTTTGATGGAATCCTAATCTCAGACTACGCATCAGTCACGGAAACTGTTGTTCACGGAGCTGCAGAGGATGGCAGGGAAGCAGCAGAAAAGGCACTCCAGGCCACCCTGGATATCGAGATGGCTTCCATGAATTATAATCTCTACCTAGCCGAAGCAGTAAAGGAAGGAAGGGTGGAGGAAGAGCAGATTAATGCCTGTGTGCGAAGAATCCTTACCTATAAATTCAAATCAGGTTTAATGGATGATCCTTTTAAATATTTCCAACCGGAGAAAGAGGAAGTGATCTATTGTCCGGAACATCTTGAATTAAGCTATGAACTGGCAAGAGAATCTATTGTATTACTAAAAAATGATCAGGTATTGCCGCTTACGAAAGAAAAGAAGGTTGCGTTAATTGGACCGAAAGCCGACAGTACGGATGTTCTTGGACCCTGGCAATTTAGCTCCTATTCCAAGGAAGCGGTTACCCTAAAGCAGGGGCTCACGGCAGCAGGCATTGAGTTACTGTGTGAGGCAGGTTGTGGTATTGATACGGAGCTGGAGGGCGGAGTAGAACGTGCGGTTCTTGCTGCACAGGAAAGTGATGTAATTATCCTTGCGCTCGGTGAAAATCAGAATATGTCCGGTGAGGCAGCCTCCCGTCAGAATATTGTGATTCCACAGGTTCAATTAAATCTGGCAATGGAGCTTAAGAAGCTTAATAAGCCTATGGTTCTTGTTCTGACAAATGGACGTCCGTTATTGCTGGATTGGTTTGAGGAGCACGTAGATGCAATTTTGGAAACCTGGTTCTTAGGATCAGAGGCAGGCAGAGCAATTGCGGATGTTTTGGTAGGCAATTACAACCCATCCGGCAAATTATCCATCACCTTCCCACAACATCAGGGGCAGATACCGATTTATTATAACCATTTAAGAACCGGACGTCCGTTTGTAAAAGGGGATGCGAACAAATTCTTATCAAAATATATCGATGGCTCCAACGATCCCTTATACTATTTTGGCTACGGCTTAAGCTACACAAGTTTTACAGTAGATAATCTGAGGCTCTCTGCGGATAAAATATTAGAAAATGATACACTCGTAGCAACCGTTACACTTAAAAATGCAGGTAAGCTGGAAGGCACGGAAACCGTTCAATTATACCTTCATGACGTGGCTGCACAAATTTCTCGCCCGGTGAAAGAGCTGAAAGGCTTTCAAAAGCTAACGCTGGCACCTGGTGCAGAAACAGAAGTTAGCTTTGAGATATCAAAGGAACTGCTAAGTTATTATAACCAGGACGGAGAAAAGGTTGTAGAGCCTGGCAAATTTATTGTGTATGTCGGAACCAGTTCACGTGAGGAGGATTTGCTCCAAGCAGAGTTTGTCCTTGGATAATTTAAGTATGAATAGACTATTGAATAGGATACTGTAATAATACACCATAGGATAGAAATAAGAGCTCATAGTATAAAGAGAAAGAGTATATTCTAAACTGACATTTGTTGGTTTACAATATACTTCTTTTTTATGCAAAGATTTCTTGAGGTATTGGCAGGATAATGACTTATTTACTGCAATATAGTGACAAATATCATTTAGTGATAGAACCTTTGTATTATGTATATTATAATAATTGACACAAAGAGCAAAATTTCTACATAAGAATGCGGCATGTGTTTCACGTAAGCATGTATACATTAGTTTTATTTAAGTGTGTACACATGACGGCTCCACATTAGACAATTAGTACCTGTAATGGTAATGTAACAAATTTTTTTCCAGGAGGAAGGAATATGAAGAATCGCTGGACTTTAAATATACGTTTATTTGTTGTGACCCTATGTGTATCAATTCCTGTTATCGCAATGATACTGTGGATAAATTCCTACAATTTGGAAAACTTGAGAAAAGAAAAGGTCGGAGAAAGTCAGGCTGAGGTAGAAGTAGCTGTTTCACAGTTGGATACCATGATGGAGCTATTAGAGAACTCAGTAATTAATCTGTCCATCAATAATCCGGACTTTCAGGTGGTAGCAAAGGCAACCGAGCAAAGTACGGACTTTTGGCGCGCGAATCAAAGATTGATGAAGAAGATTACGAATCTGACCAACGTTTCAACTTTTCAGTTCTATCTCTTTGTTTATTATCCTCAAGTGGATTTATTTTATAATAATAAAGTTGATCCGGAGATGACAAAGACAATTCAGACTTTAATCGATAATAAGGATGAAGTTCCATTGAAAAGGCGGTGGAACACGATATGGTGTAATGGTAAGGCTTATATTATAAGAATTATTGATTATGAAAGCTACGACCTGGGAGCATGGATGGAGTATAACAGTCTATATCGGAAGCTGGGCTTAACCTCAAACGAAGATGTGAAATATTATTTTGTAGATGAAAGTGGAAAAGTACTTAACACAAATAAGGAATTAAGCATTGATGTTAATAAGAGCGTATACCAGGATGATGAGGGTAATCGTTGGTATATAGCATCCGCCCTTAGCGCAGAGACGGATTATCACTTTGTAAAGCTAATTAATGCAAATGCGCTGAAGAAGGAGCTGCCCAAGGTGACAGAAAGCATTTTCCTGGTAGCGGGTATTCTGATCCTTCTCTTTACCGTATATATCATGTGCATCTATCGTTGGGTAATCGGGCCAA
>JAQZBD010000292.1 GCA_029239235.1 Herbinix sp. | reverse complement strand
AATCCCCAGAAGGTATTCTTAAATCCAAAGGTATTGGTGTAGTTCATATAGGTGGGAACCAAACCGCCGTTGAACAGCATGGTGAAGAATACTAAAAAGGTAAGTATGCCTCTGCCCGGAAGATATTTCTTAGAAAGAGCATAGGCCAACATTGTCGTTATAATCAGTGACAGTACGGTTCCAACTCCGGTAAGCACGAAGGATATTAAATACGCATGTGGAACTGAATTACCGGTTTTAAATATGTATTCATAAGCATAAAAACTGATTTTCTCCGGCAGAAAGGAATAACCGTTTTTAATCAGAGTATCGTTATCTGTAAATGAAGATATCATCAATAAGATAATTGGAATCAGTGCACACGCTGACAGAAAAATCATAATGATATGACCTGCCACCTGATAGATTTTCTCTTCTCTTGTTCTCATCGTCTTAAGCCCTCCCTAGAATAATGCACTATCAGAATCATACTTGCGTACTATCATGTTTGCTGAGAGTACCAGTACAAATCCAACAAAGGATTGATATAAGCCTGCCGCTGCTGACATGGTGATATCTCCAAGCTCCAGCAAGCCACGGTATACATAGGTGTCAATTGTATTTGTAACAGAGAACAGCGGTCCTGAATTCTGTGGTACCTGGTAGAACAAACCAAAGTCAGAGTAGAAGATACGGCCGATTGCCAACAGGGTCAGCATCACAATGGTTGGTTTTAACAAGGGGATGGTAATCTTTTTAATCTGCTGCCATTTGGTAGCACCATCGATAGCCGCTGCCTCATAATATCCCTTATCAAAGCCCACAATTGTGGATAAATAGATGATACAGTTATATCCAATGGTTTTCCAGAGTGCAACAATTACCAGGATGAATGGCCAATACATCTTCTCTGTATACCAGGAGATTCCCTCAATTCCCAAAGGCTCTAAAATGGAGTTATTAATAAATCCGTTTTCCGTAGAGAGAAAAGCGAATACCAAATAACTGACGATAACTGCGGAGATTAAAAAGGGAAGCAAAATTGCTGACTGATAAAATTTCTTTACCTTAGCCGTTAATTCAGCAAGTATAATCGCAACTGCTATTGCACATACCGTATTCAGTATGATAAATACGATATTATAGAGGATGGTATTCCGGGTAATAACCCAGGCGTCCTGTGTGTGAAACAGATATTTAAAGTTATCTAATCCTGCCCAATCCGAGCCAAAGATTCCTTTTCTCGCATTAAAATTCTTAAAAGCCAATACAATTCCCGGAAGGGGCATGTAATTATTTATAAAAAGATATGCAAGACCCGGCAGCGCCATCAGGTATAGGGGGATGCATTTTTTAAACTGCACCAATCCCTTTTTCCTTCTTGATCTATTTTTCGTTGTAGTCGCAATTTCCATATAGTTTCCCCGTGCCTTTCATCAATTATAGTGAATAAGGTCTTTATTCACCTTGTTATGAAGCCCTTCATAACAAGAATTCTGTGTCCTTCATTTGTAATATAGAAAAGGGATGCAGCCTCAGAGGCAAAAGCATTTCACTTCCACATCCCTTTTCATTTTGATTAATTTATTCCATTCACTTGTGCCCATTCATCAAGAGCGGTCTGCTTTACTTCCATGTATTTATCCAGACCGGAGGATTTCATCTTGTCTACCATCTCAGGAATACCGTTTGCAGGATTGGTGAACCCGAATAATAATGGCTTGCCATATTCGTTATATACATTGGTTAATGCTGTGTATTCTGTTGCTACACTGCTGTTATCAAAGCTAAAGCCAAGAGCCTTAGATTTCACAGATTCATTATTGAATTTATCCATACGATCCCAGATATCAAGCTCATTTCCAACCCAGATATCCGCGATAAATTGATTTGGCATAAGCCAGTTTACATTGTTAAAATATTCAGAATTCTGTGCATCAACACCATCTGCAAAGGTAATATGTCCATCGTCGGTCTTAACATATTCTGTTCCTTCTTCGCCCCAGCAAAGTAAATTAGAAAGAACCGGATCTGTATAGAAGGCATCCAGTACCTGCATTGCAGCTACCGGGTCTTCTGTTCCTGAATTAATGCACCAAGGCATGGTTGCTACCGCTGAGGACTTTAAGAAATCCACTCCGGTTTGGAAGATAATCATATCACGTCCGCTAAGTCCGGATTCCTGAGCTCTGATACCGGGCTTGGTTGCTGTAGCATAGGACATAGCTGTCCCGGCTTTAACCTGTGCAGTTGCTGCTGTATCATCGGTTAATGCATCCTTTGACATATAACCGGCTTGATTCCATTGATACATAAGGTCACAGAAGCTTTTAAACATATCACTGCCCCAGAGATCTTCTACTTTCAGGCTGTTTGCCGGATCTAAAAGTACTCCGTAATTATCTCCGCCAAGTCCGTCATATGCATTGTGCTGTGTCAGGGATGCTTCCTGCGGAGCATATACATAAAGATTAGGATATTTTTCATGCAGCTTAGCAAAGATGTCACTAATGGTATTCAGGTCAGTATAGATGATCTCATCACCTTCTTTGTACATGGAATTGTAATCAAAGCCGATGCCATCCAGGTATTCTGCACCTATTGCAAAGCCGCCCTGACCGATGGCCATATCTCTTTGCTGAGGAAGTCCATATAATACGCCGCCCACGCGACAAGCATTTACATAATCCTGATTCATGGTATCTAAGATTCCCTGACCATAGTTTTGAATCAAATCGTTTTCTTCCATATCGAGGACATAACCCTTGTTAATGGAAGGAGTATATCCTACTGCTATGGCATTAAAAATGTCTATCTGCTCCCCTGAAGATAGCATCAATGTCATCTCTTGTTGATAAGATGCATAATCCATAATTTCCAGCTGGACAGAAACCCCTAGTTTCTCTTCTGTATATTTACTAATTAAGCCTTGAACTCTTTCCAAACCTGCAGGAGAACCTGCCCAGTTCATGAAAGCCATAACTACTGTTGGATATTCTCCGCTTGCCTTTCTATCCGCAATTGCCTGCGCTGCCGGATCACCAGCTGCCCCCTCTGTTACTGTAGATGAAGTGTCATTACCCGTGTTACTTGTGTTACTCGTGTCTGTCCCTGACTTGCACCCGGCAAGGCCCACCATAACCATTAAACTAAGTAGTACCGCTAAGAACTTTTTCATAATCCTTTTCCTCCACTTCTAAAATTTTATAACCTTTCTCTTCTCCTCTAATGATGTAAAATCATTAGCATTCTTAAGGAATGTATGACTCTATCTCCAACCAGCATTACATCCCTCTTGCTATTGGCTACGATATTATTATATAATGTAAGCTGAAGCTTGTTAGATAATATTCTTAGAATCCATTTCATTTTTCTTAGATTTTTGTTCAATACCCCCAATAATTGCTCGTACATTTTAACATCTCATACATATTGCATAATTACTTTTTCGAGGTAGCCAACCATGAATGTAAATAATAACAATACCACAGGAAAAACCTATTCCTTTCGCAACCGTATCTTTATTATCATTGGATTTATCCTTTTGTCAGCTTTGATCATTATCCTATGGATATCCAGTTATTTTACGAACGTGCTCCGTGAAAAAACCTATAACAATATTAAGGACACCCTTGAATTGTACAACCATCATCTGACGAAGAACTTGGATGATCTGGATGTATTTTTGATTGATATGTATTCGTATAGCTATGATATTCCCTATGTCACCTCAAAAAAAGAAGTCAATGAAATATACAATCACATCATGCGAATAAAATCTCTTCTAGACTATAGCCTTCCTTCTTTCACTGAGATTGACGGCATGTTCCTATATGCACCGACCAATGATACCTTTATCCAATCCTCCAGATATCAGAACAAAATATCGGACGCCCAAAGTAACACTGCTGTCACCGATTATTTAAAAAATTATATGCGACAGGCAAATTCCTCCAATACCTTGAAGGAAGCTAACCTCAAAATTGAAAATACTTATTTAGGAGCTTGGTCAAGTGTTGAGCTGCTTACCTCCACCTTTGAAAACATATCCGAACTGGAAGGACATGTTGTATATGTGGACTCTGAGGGTGTCCCCTTAACAGAGGGTGAATTGGAAGACTATACGCTGCCGATTGTAAGCTCAATGAAAAATTATACGATCATGACGATGAAAGATGGCAGCCACTCCTTACTGGTTACCAATGAAATTGACTATTGCGACTATTATCTTACTGCGCTTATTCCTCTGAAAAATATTGATGTTCAGCTAAAGACCATTTATCAAATCTTCTTTTTTATGGTCCTTGCCATCCTGTTTTTAACGATTATTTTACTGTTTTCCGTGAACCGGTTCTTATCAAAACCGATTCGTCTGCTGGAAAATGCCGCAGTATCTCTTAGAAAGGGGAATTTTGACCAGAAGCTTCCGACAGACTCCTCAAACTGCCGTGAAATTATAGAGATTGATACTGCCTTCAATAATATGCTTGACGAAATACATAACCTGCGAATCAACATCTATGAAGAAAAGCTGGCAAAGTCACAGATTGAGCTCCAATACTTAAAATCACAGATTGCACCTCATTTCCTGATCAACTGCCTTTATTCCATTTCGGCACTTGCGCAGAACAGTACGGAACATAAGGATATTTTGCAAAAGATGGTTCAGACTCTATCAGAACATCTTCGCTACACTCTTTCCTCACGTACAACAGTGTCCTTGAAGGAGGAGATGTCCTATATTGAAAATTATCTGGAATTAACAAAGCTTCGCTTCCCAGGTTACCTGAACTATGGGCTCAGTATTGCTTCGGAGGCAGAGGAGGCTTCGGTATTTCCATTGATTTTATTAATGTTTACAGAAAATACAATTAAGTATAATATGGTGATGGGTGAGCCCTTAGTGATT
>JAQZBD010000291.1 GCA_029239235.1 Herbinix sp. | reverse complement strand
TTTTACAGTCTCAAATTAAAATATGATAGCTTGCTGCGGAAAGGAAATTGTGAAATAAATGATAAAAGATAATCAAAAGATGTTTAATCGGCTTCATATTGTAATGGATGCCGCCATCATTATTATCGCCTACCTACTTACGTTCTATTTTAGATTTGAGAGTTTTTTAAATCAAATCTCTGTTTTTCGGCTGGCGCCCAGTGAAAAATACTTAACACTTGATGTATATGCCAGCAGATTGATTGTCCTAGTACCATTATACCTTTTTGTTTACTATTATACAAACCTATATACACCAAAACGAGTAAAGCACAGATGGACCGAAATTTTTAATATTATTATAGCCAACTTCTTCGGTATTGCATTTTTTACAGCTTATTTGTTCTTTATTCAGCAAAAAGACTATTCCCGTGGCTTTGTTATATTGTTCTTTTTATTAAATATATTCATCAGCGATATTGGTAGGTTATGGACATGCATGTGAAGCTTATATTGACCGTATATTTGCTAACCCACAATGGGGATACTATATTCATGGTATTCTAGATGACAAGATGGAAGTTGGCACAATGTATAAAAAAGTACCTGTAATCGGAAGTATCACACATTTGGAAGCTTTTCTTACTAAGATGACTTTGGATGAAATTGCGATCACCATAAGTGTTAATGAATATGATAAATTAGAAAGAATTGTGGCTGTATGTGAAAAATCCGGCGTTCATACGAAATTTGTTCCTGATTACTATAGCTTTATACCCACCGAGCCCTATACGGAAGATTTATTCGGTTTACCTGTAATTAATATCCGCAATGTTCCTTTAAGTAATACCTACAATCGAATTGTAAAACGTGCAGTAGATATCTTTGGAGCACTTGTGGCACTGCTTTTATTCGGTATTCCTATGCTTTTAGTTACACTCATTATTAAAATAACCTCTCCCGGCCCCATTATCTTTTCTCAGGTTCGAATTGGCAGACATAATAAGGAATTTAAAATGTACAAATTCCGTTCTATGGAGGTTCAATCCGATAAAGAGGAAAAGAAGGCTTGGACAACAAAGCATGATCCTCGTGTAACCGGAATCGGTAAGTTTATTCGTAAGACAAGCATTGACGAATTACCTCAATTATTCAATGTATTAAAGGGTGAAATGAGTTTGGTTGGCCCCAGACCCGAGCGTCCCTTCTTTGTGGATCGATTTAAAGAGGAGATACCCCGTTACATGATTAAACATCAGGTTGCACCGGGATTAACCGGCTGGGCACAGATTAACGGCTATCGCGGAGATACTTCCATCCGCAAAAGAATTGACCACGATTTATATTATATTGAACATTGGACTTTAGCTCTTGATTTTAAAATAATATTCTTAACCTTCTTTAAGGGCTTCATTAATAGGAACGCCTACTAGTAGGAGGAATAAAGTTTTAGAAAGGATAGGTTAATTAGTTAGAATGGCACAACAAAAAAGCAAACGCAAGAAAAAAACGAAATTTATTGTTATTTTTATCGTTGAACTATTCATACTTGCCCTACTCTTTGTTGGTTTTAAAGTATTTACCACAATGAATAAAATTGAGCAAAATAATGAACAGGACGACGAAATAGAGGTTGTACAGGAAATTGAAGGCTTCCGAAACGTGGTACTCTTCGGTGTTGACTCCAGAGAAAATTCCGTGTCTAAGGGTACTCGTGCTGATACTATTATCATCGCTAGTATTGATAATAAAACGAAGGATGTGAAATTAGTTTCTGTTTACCGGGATACTTACGTTAATATTCCTAATGTTGGTTATAAAAAAATTAATGCAGCATACTTCAATGGAGGTTATTCACTAGCACTCACAACCATCAATCAGAACTTTGATCTAGATGCTACTGAGTATGCAACGGTGAATTTTCAAGCGGTTGTGGATGTAGTCGATATGGTGGGCGGTATCACTCTGGATATCGAGGATAATGAATTAAAATATCTGAATGGATATGTGAATTCCTTAAATAAGATCAACGGTACAAACGCAGCGCATTTGAAGTCCTCAGGTACCCAATTGGTAAACGGAACTCAGGCCTGTGCTTATGCAAGAATCCGTTATACCTCCGGTGGTGATTTCAAACGTACGGAACGTCAGCGCATCGTAGTGCAGAAGGTATTTGATAAGGTAAAAACCTCTGATTTAGCTACCATCAACAAGATTGTTGATAAAGTATTTCCGCAGATAGCAACAAACTTAAGTACTTCCGAAATACTTTCCCTGGCAAAGGATGTTTTTTCCTATGATATTGTGGAGCAGACCGGCTTTCCTTTTGAAAAGGATGCTCACACCTATAATGGTGTATCACTGGTATTCCCTATCGATTTAGCAGCTAATGTAAAAACACTTCATGAGTTATTATTTAATAAAACAGATTATGTTCCCAGTGCTACGGTTCAGGAGACCTCTGATTATATTGAAAGTATTCGCGTAAAATAAAGGTTCACACTATATTAGTTATAAGATTTTCATAGCTACGATAAATTGATAAGTTGAATATAACCATGGACAAGAGGATGTATAAATCTTCGTACTTGGTCAAGAGTAAAGGAATAGAGGCAGTTGCAAAATGCAGCAGCCTCTATTCCTTTAGTTCTTTATTCACTTATTAACTTTTTCCTGGGGGAGTGACAAGGGGACGAGTGACAAGGGGACGAGTGACAAGGGGACGGGGTTACTGTCACATTTACGTGACAGTAACCCCGTCCCCTTGTCACCGCGTCCCCTTGTCACCGACAATGACAGAACCCGATCAGCATTATTTCACCTTACTATAATCCCTCAACAAATCTTCAATCGGTCTCTGATCCAATTCATTAAAGAATGCGGTTCTCTGTCTCTTATCCTTTGTTGGCTTTTGATGATTCTTTATAAATACTTCCTTCATTGTACTCTGCTTCAGCTTCATCTTATCCTTAAGCACCTCAAATACTGCATCGGCTTTCGGGTTATTCACCAGCATCATGTTTATTCCCTTATTGTCATCCATTTTGGGAGCCGCTTTTTTAACTCCCCAAAGGTCACCTATGGTAAAATCACCAACACGATTATTATAGGTATAATTGCAATTACAGCAGCTGGATCTTGACATGGTACAGTTTACAAAAGTTCTGTAGTATGGATTTTCTGCGGTTCTCTCTACCATTTTTTTACCATTGGCAAAGGTAACTACCGTATTACTATCACTTTGTCTCCAGCCCTTTTCTTTATCACGGAATTTTATATCCACTACTTTGGAATTATTCGCTTTGCCTAAATAGTTAATATATTTATCAAATGCCTTTGGTGAAGGGGCGGAATGACATAATAACTCACAGATCAGCAGGTTATCATAGTCCTTTCGCAAATATCCGCGAAGTCCTGCACATTCACAGGGAAGCCCTGTATAAAGCACATATCTTCCATTCCCTAGCATTTCTTTTATCTTAGGGAACATTCCTCTGAAATCACTCTTTACATACTTAGATCCGCTGAACGCTTTTGCGTCCTCCATTGTCTCTGCAATGTCGGAAACCGCTTTCATATTTTCATCAAAGCGAACACCGACAACCGCACCCTGCTTCTCCTCGATGACATACTTGGCAAGTATAGGGAATACTGCGCCGGAACTACTGTCTCTTCTAATCTTATCCTCTGTATTAAAGGCAGCATATGCTTTAGGATAGGAAGCTTCGTATTCCACCAGCTTGGGATTTCTTCGAATACAGGTCTTATAGCACAAGCCACAGCTGGTACATTTTGCTTTATCAACCAGAGGATACAGGTAACCCTCTTTATCCTCCTCCATGGTTATTGCACCAAAAGGGCAGACATCAGCACAGGCGTTACAGCCATAACACTGATCCTTTGTGATATCCGTAGGACAATCCAACATCTCATAACGATCCGATAGTCCCAGGCTCTTAATCAGGAACTTGGAGGATGACTTCTTAAGTTTATCAATCCTTGCACGCAGTGCCTTTGGATTGTTAATTTGAAACATGGAATACTCTTCAAAATCATTTACATCATACAGAATATGAGATTGTAGTCCCAGGGAACTTAATAAATCTACCGTTCTGCTGCCAGTGTCTGAATGAAGCAGGGATACAAAGGGCTTTTCATATAAAATTGAGAATACTGTTCCATGGAAGGAATTTGTGATAACACATTGTGCCCCTTCAATTAAACCAATAAAATCTCCCGCCGTAGCAGTATAGAAGGGCGGCAAGCCATTGACAAAGCCCTTGGTGGGTCTGCGGTAAATCATTGGTATACCGAGAGCTATTGAGATCTTATTCGCAAAAGATATCACCTCAGGATTTCTCTCAATCATATATACTAAAATATATGGATCCTTAATCGGACTTTCTACCTTTATTTCCTCATAATCCTCTTTTACTAAAAGCATGGTAGGATCCAGCACTACTTCTACCTCATTATCCGTCAGCTCTTGCACTTCTTTTTGTATACTGCTCTCTCTGACGGAGATTCCTGAATAGGTAGACAGGGAATTTTTCATTTCTTCCTTATATTTAGATGGAATATAATCACTACCCACGCTGGCTGCATAGGATACCTTCTT
>JAQZBD010000290.1 GCA_029239235.1 Herbinix sp. | reverse complement strand
AGAAATCTTAGAAAGCAATGGCGAGTTAGATTTCATTCAGAAATTCATGAAGATTCGTATGGTTGAACTTAATGAAGAAAGCCAAAAAATAAAAAAGCAAATGTCTCTATTGGAAAATACAATTCATAATCTAGGCAAGGACACCGGCCGCTTGAAATACGCAGTCGTATTAAAGACGATACCTGGAAGGGAAGTAATCTCTTTGAGAAAAATAATACCATCTCGAGAGGAAGAAGGCATGCTGTGGGGAGAACTAGATCAAGAGATTATCAAGCAAAAGCTCTCTTTATCTAAAGACTGTCACGCACTAGCAATCTATCATGATGATGAGTATAAGGATATCGATATCGATGTTGAAATACAGACAGCTATTAACGGTGCTGGAAAAGATAGTGACCATGTAAAATTCTTGACTACCCCTGAGCGAAAGGTTGTTTCTGTTACATTCAGAGGAAGCTACGATCAACGACCTCAAGTATCCAAAGCAATTGCAGATTGGCTCGAAGCTTCGGATTATGTGATGGACGGTCCAATGATTAACATTTTTCATGTAACACCATATGAAACTCCTGAACCACAAAACTGGATAACAGAAGTTTGCTATACTGTGACAAGTAAATAAGTGATAGAAAATGACCGTTGATCAAGGAAAGAGTATATCCCTTGGTTGGCGGTCTTTTGGTTTATTGATATAGATTGAAGGCCGAATAAATGATATGAACAACATGCTTTTGGCGGCATATTATATATAGATATGCAATAAATAGATTATTCGCCAATAGGATAATCTGAAATATAAATAGTGAGGTGTGGGAAGTGGGAAAATTAAACCCTGAAAAGCTCAATGTAGAATTTAGAACTGAGACAACACCTACGGAACCAATAATAGGACGAAAATATACCTTGACACATTCGGATATAACAGCTGAGCTATTTCTAACAATAGGTCTTGAATATGCATATGACAAGATTAGTAAAATGAGAGATGAGGTTCTTGCTGAGTGGGGAAGTTATAATGGAACTCTATTTTTGCTTGTATATGTGTACGTAGATGGCGAACTCGGAGCTGGTTTATCGGCGATACGCAATGAGATTTTTAGACGTGAATTGCCATTGGCGCTGGAAGCAATCAGATACGGAGATAGACAATTATTTATGAAATATCCTCAACTGGATCATATACCAATCTGGATATATTTTGACTCGACAAATCCCGAGTACAACAAGCTTGAGAAATGGGGTACTCCAAGTGACTATCTGTATTCAAATGATAGTAACACCATTCTTCAATCAATGGGGGATCGCTAAAATAAAAAATCCATGGATTACTTTAGGAGTAACCCATGGATTTTTTTATATGAACCTTATTAAGCTTTCTTCGCTGTTGGTACTATCATGTTAAGGACTGTGTTTAATACCACTCCTGCTATGGCAGCTAAGCTTAGGCCTGTAATTGAAACAGTTTCAGTTATCTTTATTCCGATGTTAATACCAGTCATACTTTGGAAGTAGGAGCCCCACAACCCTAATACGATTACTACTATCATTACAATAACATTTACCGCATTGAATTGTACCTTGTTATTCTTTATCGTTTGTACACCCACAAGAGCAATCATTGAGAATAGCATCATGCTTATGCCACCCATAACTGGAGTGGGTATCGTTCCAAGGAAACCACCAATCTTCGCTACGAATCCGAGGACGATGGCAAATACTGCAGCTAATCTTAATATTGATGGATCATAGTTCTTTGTTAACGCTAGAACTCCAGTGTTCTCACCATAGGTTGTATTAGCTGGTCCCCCAATGAAACCGGCTAATAGTGTTGCAAGTCCATCGCCAAGAAGCGTTCTGTTTAGTCCTGGATCCTTAATAAAATCTTGACCTACAACTTGACCATTTGTTGTGATATCACCAACGTGCTCCATGAAAACTGCAAGTACTACTGGAGCAAGAACTGCTATAGCAGGTAAGCTGAACTTTGGCAGTGTGAATGCTGGAATTGCAAGCAGCGGTGCATTTACGAAGGAAGATGGGTCTACTTGTCCAATTATCTGTGCTGCCAAATAACCTACCACTACAGCAATTAATATTGATAGCTGCTTTACAAAACCCTTACCAAAGAAGGTTATTGTAAGTGCGGTACCAAGTGTTATTATAGCTAGTACAAAGTTTCCACTGGCCATGCCGAATGCTACAGGTACAAGGTTTAATCCTATAACGATAATCATTGCCCCTATTACATGGGATGGAAGATATTTCTTTATAAAATCAATTCCGATTTTTCTAATTATAAAAGATGCTAATACATATATCAGACCTGCAATTACGATACCACCTTGCGCATATGCAAGATCACCATTGTGTGCTTCTTTCACGGCAATTATTCCACCAATGAAGGCAAAGGAAGAGCCTAAGAAAACAGGAACCTTTTTCTTGGTTACTGCGTGAAATACAAGGGTACCTAATCCTGCTGATACCAATGCAACAGATGGATTTAATCCTGTAAGAATTGGTACCAATACAGTAGCACCAAACATTGCAATAAGATGTTGAAGTGCAAGAATCACTTTCTTTGATAAAGCTAGCAAATTGCTGTTTCCTGAAGTTTTGATTTCATGTTTTGTTAATACATTCTCTGTCATAATAAAGCCTCCTAAATTTTTATAAATTGAGGAGAAGAGTTTGCTCTTTTCCCCTTTTCAGCCTCACCGAGCTAATTTAAAGGTGATTATCCAGAAATCATTTTTTTCAATAAAAAAGACTTCTTGCGCTAGCAAGAAGTCACACATATCCAATCATGATGTGAAATTGATAATGTTTATCTTGCCAGCCTCTCAGGACTGTTTTAAAGATACTCAACTATTCTGTTTTTATTATATTATCACGTTTATGAGACAGGCGCAATATAAATTTTTAATTAATAGAATAGTTGTTACGTATATTGAATTATTTAGAAAAAGTTTATAATATCTGCTTTGGCAGTTTATATATGTCTGATATAATTCTCTTGTTATAATTATATTCCATAGGAGGAGAACCCATGAAGATAATTAATCGTATTATGATTTCAAGCGCTTTTTTGGTGCTTCTTTCACTTGTTTTCCTACTTGTCTTTATTGGTTTAATCATATTTTCGTTTCCTGGGGATTCAGGCAAGGAAATGCTTGATAAGGATGTTTTTCAAGTAGAGGAAACACTGAATAGATTTGATACTTCAAAAAGTGATTGGGACTCTCTGAACACCCAACTTTCTGTATATAGGTATAAACTACTTGTCTTGAAAAACCATAATATAGTTTTCTCTACACTGAGCGATTCACAAAGCGAGATTATAAGCAATCTGAAGCCTCTAGAGCTTGAGCAAAGCACATTGGCGGGAGCAATACAAGAATTTACATTTGTTGCGGTTTCAGACGAGGGATACTCAATTTTTGCTGTTGGAGGAGAGGAAGATAATTTAAAGGGTCATAATAGTTTTCTGCAGTTGTCTCTCATATCCTGCTTAATCGTGATTGTGGCTATCTTAGTGCTGAGTCAGTTTTTTACACGAAAAATTATATGGCGCATCCTTCGCCCATTAAATGCCTTGTCAGACGGTGCGAAGCGGATTGAAAATGGTGATTTATCCAAACCTATTGATTATACGGGAAAGGACGAGTTTGCATCCGTCTGTACTGCATTTAATCATATGCAGGAGTATCTTTTGAAAGAGCAGGAGAAAACTGCCGCTTACGAAAGAGCTCGCACGGACTTAATTGCCGGTATTTCACACGATCTCAGAACCCCGCTGACCTCTGTCAAAGGATATATCAAAGGTTTGCGCGACGGTGTAGCGAACACCACGGAAAAACGCGAGCAGTATCTTTCAATCGCCTATGAAAAAGCCTGTGATATGGATGTGCTATTACAAAAACTTTTTTATTTTTCAAATCTCGAAACAGGTAATCAGCCGATTTCGCCTAAAAGTGAGGACCTAGGAGATTTTGTCCGCCGATTTGAGGAGAATATGCGAGAAGAGCTTGATAATAAAGATATAGAGATGATCATGGAAGCAACACCGGTACCACACCCAGTAAAAATTGATGCAGGGCAAATGCGTCGTGTTTTGTTTAACCTTACAGAAAACGCCATAAAATATGCAAATGC
>JAQZBD010000049.1 GCA_029239235.1 Herbinix sp. | reverse complement strand
GGAGAAGAAGTGTGCATCGCATTACGTAAGAAATCCCGGGTTCCAATTATTATGCTGACTGCTAAATCAGATGAAGCAGATATGCTTACAGGACTTGGTATCGGAGCGGATGATTATATCACGAAGCCCTTCAGCCTAAAAGCACTTTACGCAAGAATGGAAGCGGTAATGCGAAGATCAGGTGATGATAACCTTCCCCTTCTGACAAGAAGATCCTATCAGAGGGAAGATCTAATCGTTGACTTTGAGAGCCATATTATATTGAAACAATCAGAAGAAGTGAAATTAACACCCAATGAATTTAAAATTCTAGCGACGCTAGTCAAATACCCCAATAAAGTCTTTACAAGGGATGAGCTGATTACAGCAGCTTTAGGGGCAGAGTTTGAAGGCTTTGATCGAACCATTGACAGCCATATTAAAAATCTGAGACAGAAAATAGAGACAGACCCGAGAAACCCGGTTTATGTAAAAACGATTCATGGAGTTGGTTATAAATTTGGGGGCGAAGTTTGAAACAAAGTCACTTTCAAACTATTTATTAAGGCCTATTCACAAAGCGAATATATTCGCTTTGGAATAGGTCATCAAAAAGGAAAGGCACGGGAGAGTAATTGAAACAGAGTCTTAAGGCACAATTATCTACTACAATATTGGTTATTGTATTATTTACCATTGTAGTAGTCAGTTTTTTAGCCAATATCTGTATTAATCGACAGTTCACATCCTATGTATCAAAGCAGCAGGATCTGGAGGCACAGATTATAACCTCTACGCTGAGTCAGCAATATACGGAATTTACCGATCAATGGAATACGGATTTTGTCCATGCGACTGGAATGTATGCACTCTATGAGGGATATATCGTAAAGGTATATGATAAAGAAGGTACTATCATATGGGATGCACAATCACATGATATGGAGCTCTGTCATCAAATTATGGATGAGATATCCAATCGGATGAAGATTGAATATCCCCAATTGAATGGAGAATTTTCAGCGAAGGATTATCCGTTGGTAAAGGACTCCAAGACAATTGGACGTGTCAGTATCAGTACCTTTGGGCCGTTTTTCTTGAATGAGAATGACTTTCAGTTCATACATTCTCTTAATCGAATATTAATTAGTGTGGGTATGATATCTTTGGTGGTGTCAGTATTGGTTGGACATCTCCTCGCAAAGAGGATTAGCCAGCCGATTCTTAATACGGTTGAAATCACTAAGCAGATTTCCGATGGCAACTATGGGGTTCGGTTAAAGGAAGAAAGTAATACGAAGGAATTAGGGCTGTTAGAGGAGTCGATTAATCATCTGGCAATATCTCTTGAGACCTTAGAAAAGCTGCGTAAGCAGTTAACAGAAGACGTAGCACATGAGCTTCGTACACCGATTACGATACTTGGCTCCTATCTAGAGGCTATGACGGAAGGGGTCTGGGAACCTACACCGGAGCGCCTTGACAGCTGTAATGAAGAAGTTGCACGGATTGGAAAGCTGGTAGGAGATTTGGAGCGCTTGGCAAGAATAGAAGGAGAGAACTTAAAGCTTCATAAGGAGCGGGTGGATCTGTACGTTGTTATTGAAAAAACTATACAAAGCTTCGAAGCTGAGATGAAAAACAAACATCTGGAGATTATGCAGCAGGGGGAACATTGTGAGCTGCTGGCAGACCAGGATCGTCTTAAGCAAGTGGTGGTCAACTTGCTCTCAAATGCGATTAAGTATTCCAGAGAGGGTGCACGAATTCAGTTCAATATCTATGAAACCCGGGATACGGTTGGTTTTCGAATTAAGGATACAGGAATAGGAATCCCGGAGCAGGAGCTGCCTTATATCTTTGAACGTTTTTACAGGGCTGATAAATCTCGTAACCGTGCAACGGGAGGAACCGGAATCGGATTGACTATAGTCAAGGCGATTATTGAAGCGCATGGCGGTAGAGTCTCGGTTCAGAGTGTTTTAAACGAAGGAACTGAATTTACTGTGGTGTTACCAAAAGAATAAATAAAATAAATTATTAAAACTGAATAACCTCAGAATTTGAAATTCTGAGGTTATTCAATTTTTAGTATGGTGGGGATCATGTTTAATTTGTTTGGAATGAAAGGCTCCGTCTTCTTTTTTATTGTGCTTAGTATTTTTCATTTTATTATCTGCCATTTTACGACCTCCTATCAAAAAGTGATTATACATTCAATAGTATAAGTGCATCGCTAAGAACTAATTCATAAAAGAATCATTAACTGCCTGTAATAACCTGGCAAATGAATATTTACAGAGATGTGGTAAGTATTAACATAAACTTAAGTGTATTAGAAGAATACATGGATACAAAATCGTTATTATAGAAAAATCGTTCGAAAGCTATATCGGCATGCAAATATCTATCGGAAAACATTTTGTCAATTTTGTCATACTACAAAATAGTTTTATAAAAAGACGAGGAAATTTCCTGTTTTCAAGGATTCTGGTATAGGTATGCTTCTAAACGGATAGGCTTAGAAATAATTGATATAGGTACAGGAATAAAGATGTCCGTACCTGTTTTTTCATATGGAAACTCAATTAAATTTACTGTAGTTACACTTATATAATGTTATAATACTTTCAGGTATCGTAATATAATAAAATCAGGTGGTGAGCAATTGGATTTAAATGATATAATACAGAAATGCTTTATTAATTGGATTGATTTTCACAATTATCTTTTGCACTTTATTGATACTTGATAAATTACAATAGATAAATATACAATCGTTTTCAATGAAGAATTAATTAAAACATTATCTTGAATTTTATGGAGGATAAATGATTATAAGTGTAGATATTATTAGTCAACCGTTTTCAGGCCAATTCTTGGAGAAAATTTATAATATTTCAAGTCCATGGAATTCAACAGAATGGACTTGGATCAAATTTGTAAATGACGATTTTACTGAATGGTGTGGAGAATTCAGAGGATTAGCTAGAGATGTTGTTTTATCTAAAAAATATAATTTAATCCTATTACTTACATCGGATTATCTTTATAAATTAGACATAACTAATGGAGAATTAATTGAGTATATTTCTCAACCGCAGTATCGAAGTATATCAGTCACGCCATTAGGAGATTTTATAGTGGCGGATGATTATCATATTTATACTATTGAAACGTCACTAGATGAGGATAAACCATTATACGCTCCTATTGAAATGGATAATATTAGATTTCATAATTGGTCAAATAATAAGTTGTTAATAACATGTGAAGAATTTTTAAATTGGGATAAACATGTTGAATTAGAACTTGATTGTGAAACGATGAAGGTATGCGTAAAAAGAAAGATATAGCAAAGAGAATACATGGTGGATAACCGTAATTATATAAGGCATTTGCTGAATAGAATGAATCTATTGGGCAAATGCTCTTTATTTTCATCAGATACATATGTTCTAAGATCATTAATCTTTAAAACGGTTTGGTTAGTCTTGAAGTTTTTCATGGGAAATTGAAGAAAGATCTAATTATGCATCGTTAATATTAGTATTAAGATTATTAGATGGACAAATAAAACAATAAAATGCATATTATTCCATAAAACTGAAAGAACCAAGATTTGTGAGACGGTTTGTTGCATTGATGTTCAATGCACACTACAAACCTATTTTCAAAAACTTTTTTAGTATGACATGATTTCTTAGAAAATAATTAGAAAATAAAATGTTTATTGACATATAATATTATATGGGATATAGTATTATTAATAAAATAATATTGCATCAGAAAAGGTATAAAAGGAGAAAAAATTCCTTTTTCATACCTTCTCATAATAGAAAGGAGAGTTGGTGGTATGGTATTCAATACCGGATCAGCATTGCTTGATGCAATCGTGCTTGCAGTTGTCTCAAAGGAGCAGGAAGGAACCTATGGTTATAAGATTACCCAGGATGTTCGTCAGGCGATTGAGGTATCTGAGTCTACATTATATCCGGTGCTACGCAGACTTCAAAAGGAAGATTGCCTGGAGGTTTATGATCAGGAGTTTGGAGGCAGGAATCGCAGATATTATAAAATAACTGATAAGGGAATGGTTCAACTAAAGCTATATATGGGAGAATGGGAGATTTACTATAGGAAAATAAATATTATTTTTGAAGGAGTGAAATAGATGACAAGGCTAGAATTCATGAAGGAACTCGAAAGCTTATTGTTGGATATCCCTTTAGACGAAAGAAACGAAGCACTGGCGTATTATAATGGATATTTCGATGATGCAGGGGAAGAGCAGGAAGAGGAAATTGTGAAGGAATTGGGCTCACCTCAAAAGGTAGCGGCGCTTATAAAGGCAGATTTAGATACAAATTCAACAGATAGAGAAAATAAAGGCTTTTTTACAGAAAAGGGCTATCAGGAAACCATTGGCAGTGAATATGAGATTACAAAATCAGAAACTAGTCAATCAAATCATAATAGCACAAGCCGAACTAATAGTACTAATCAAACAAATCAAAATAATACGAATCAAACTAATCAAAATAATACCGGTCAAACAAATTACAATTATAATGGTGGTGCTAATCAAGGCTATACGAATTACAGTAATTATCAGAATGGGAATAGTTATAATAGGAAAAATTATAACGGCTATGGCGGTTCAAGTAACAATGGAAATAATCATTACTCTGATCAGCAAAAAGGTAAAACGGGTTCAAGTAATGTTTTGTTTATCGTGTTAGCAATTGTTACATTTCCAATCTGGTTACCAATCGTATTAACGGTGCTGGGTATTGCAATCGGTGTTATTGCAACAGTGGTTGGTTTAATCTTTGGCTTTGGTTTAACGGGCATAGCTCTCATTGGATCCGGTGTTATATTATTCGTAGCAGGGCTGGCGGAATTGGCAACACCATTTTATGGATTATTAATGATAGGTGGAGGTCTTGTCATAACAGGTCTCGGTATGTTAATTACCATAGCAGTTGGCTTTGTATGCAAGAAGGTACTACCGGTTTTAATTAGTGGGTTTGTCAATCTTTGCAGACTTCCATTCAGAAATAGGAGGGCAATGGCATGAAAACTTTTGTAAAGGTATGGCTAGGTATTGCATTAATGGCATTAGGATTTGGTGTTGTCATTCTTGGCATAGCCTTTGTAATTGGAAATAGCACAGAAGCATTAGCGGAAGTTTCTTTTAAAGAATCCTATCAGAATGTTGAAAGTATTGATTTACAGGTAGCTTACGGTCAGGTGATTATTAAAAATGGTGATACCTTTTCCATCGATGCTACTCATATGGTAGAAAATAACCTGAAATCCTATTTGAAGGATGGAACCTGGTATATCAAGGGCGATTCCTTTACTGACAGGAGGGTATTTGGGATTAATTTTTCGCTCGGTGATATCGGACGTTGGAATAGACAGTATAATCCAAAGATTGTAGTTACAGTTCCGGAGGGCTTCCAGGCAGAAAGCTTTAATATTGATGTTGGTGCCGGAGATGTTCAGATCGATTCTATCAATGCGAAAGAGGGAGATATTTCGGTTGACGCAGGAAGATTAACTGTAGATCATATCAAAATTGACAATACTTCCAGTTATAGCGTAGATGCAGGACAAATGACACTAAATGATGTAGAGTTGAAGGATATATCCTTAGATTGCGGAGTAGGTTACATTACAGTGAATGGACAATTGACGGGAGAGAATGATATAAGCTGTGATGTTGGTCAAATAGAATTGTCTTTGAAGGGAGATAAGGAGGACTATTCCTATGATATAATCTCAGATGTTGGAAATGTTACCATTAATGGGTGGAAATACTACAACGGAAGATCAACAATTGATAATAAAACTGGAAATAATTTGAATTTAGACTGTGGAATTGGTAAGATTACTGTTGATTTTCAGTAAAAAAGAGTTATGATTATAAATAGATATGGTTATAATATATCCAAGAAGGGAGATAATATTATGGAGCCAAAAAAATTATATCGTTCAAATAATAAGATGATTTGTGGAGTATGTGCAGGTCTAGCGGAATACATTAATGTAGACCCAACAATAATTCGCTTGTTATGGGTAGTGTTATCCTTAACGGCTGGATTTGGTATAGTAGCTTATATTATAGCGGCAATTGTTATTCCGGATCAGAGATAATTTTGAAAAAATTGTACAAATAGAGTGTATTCATAATCAGGGCTGTGTTATTTGCAGCCCTTTTTGATATTGTAAAAACCTTATTAGCGTATTATGGGATTTTTGAGTAAAAATTACTCTTATATGATGACAAGCTAAAGTTTCTATGATAAAGTAATGTGTAAGTTAAGATTCATCTGAAATTCTTTCTAGATTGAATCTTCCATAGATCTTAAATTGATCGCAGAAAGAATTGTGCCGCCTTGGCGGCGGAATGGAGTTAGACATGAAGACAATAATAGAATTGATTGCAGAGGAAGTAAAACAGGCCTTTGTGGAAAAGGGATATGAAGAAAAGTATGGGATGGTAACCATTTCAAATAGACCTGATTTATGTCAATACCAATGCAATGGTGCCTTGGCAGCTGCAAAACAATATAAAACTGCACCGATTAAAATTGCTGAGGAGATTGCTGCAATTCTGAAGGAAAGCTCAACCTTTAAAGAAATCTCAGCTATTATGCCAGGATTTATTAATATTGCAATTAGTGATGAATATCTTGCCAATTATTTGAATCAAATGAAGACTGAGGAACATTTTGGCTGTGAAAAAGAAGCGGCTCCGAAAACCATTATAATTGATTACGGCGGTCCTAATATTGCAAAACCGCTCCACGTGGGGCATCTTCGTTCAGCCGTAATCGGAGAAAGCATCAAACGTCTCCTTCGTTATTATGGTAATGAGGTAATCGGTGATGCACATTTGGGCGATTGGGGAACCCAGATGGGTCTTATTATTTTAGAATTAAAGAGACGCAAGCCGGAATTAGTATATTTTGATGAAAGCTTTGAAGGAGAGTATCCGTCGGAAGCACCTTTCACGATTTCTGAACTGGAGGAGATCTATCCGGCAGCCAGTGAATACTCTAAAGCAAATCCGGAGTTCCGTGAGGAAGCAAAAACGATTACGTTTCAGCTTCAGAATGGGCATAAGGGCTATACAGCTATCTGGAATCACATGCTTAAGGTATCAGTAACGGACTTAATGAAGATATATAAAACACTTGATGTATCCTTTGATTTATGGAAAAAGGAAAGTGATGCACAGCCCTATATACCGGAAATGATTAAGTATTTCAAAGATAATAATTATACCCGTATTTCTGAGGGTGCATTGGTGGTTGATGTAAAAGAAGAGACTGATACGAAGGAAATCCCTCCTTGTATGATTCTTAAGTCAGACGGAGCTACCTTATATAATACGACAGATTTGGCTACGATTGTTGAGCGTATGAAGCTCTTTCATCCGGACAGAATTATTTATATCACAGATAAACGTCAGGAATTATATTTTGAAACCGTTTTCCGTTGTGCAAGAAAGACTAAGCTGATCAACGAGGATACAGAGCTTACTCATATTGGCTTCGGTACGATGAACGGAAAGGATGGAAAGCCTTTTAAGACAAGAGAAGGCGGCGTAATGCGTCTTGAGAATCTGATCAAAAGTGTAAATGAAGATGTATTCCGTAAGATTATGGAGAACCGTAGTATGGAGGAAGACCAGGCTCGTGTGATCGCAGCACAGGTAGGGCTTGCAGCCATTAAATACGGTGATTTATCCAATCAGGCATCTAAGGACTATGTCTTTGATGTTGATCGATTCACCTCCTTTGAAGGAGATACAGGTCCTTATGTTCTTTATACCATCGTGAGAATTAAATCAATTTTGGCAAAATACAAGGACGTAAACCCGAATTCAGAGACTCCATCAACCATTATTCCTGCAGCTTCAGCGGCAGAGCAGACATTAATGTTAGAGATAACAAAGTTTAATGAAATGCTTCATAATGCTTATAAGGAGATTGCGCCTCATAGAATCTGTGCATTTATCTATGACTTGGCAAATGCCTTCAATAGCTTTTATCATGATACCAAGATTATTGCAGAAGAGGATAAGATGAAACAATCCTCATGGATTGCGTTAATCTCTTTGGTGCAGGAGCTACTGCTCCAATGCATCGATTTACTGGGCTTTGAAGCACCTGAAAGAATGTAAATAGAATTGAAGAATGATAGGAGGACAGAGGATGTATCGTTTCATATCGAAATTAGTTATTTACAAAATCTTGGATGAAAATTGTCTGTTGCTTCGACTGGCAGACGTCATAAAGAACTATGACTCCCGTTCCAATATGGAAGGCATCCGTGTATATGAAAAGGAAGAGTCAATCTCACAGATTTATACAATCATTCATGAATTGCTGGAGCTTGCTACGGATTATGGTTTTAATCAGAATCTTTGGCATAATTATCTGGCGTATTTACTTGCTACCGCAGAAAATCCGTTTAGTATGACCTGTGAAAAGGTTGGGGCAAAGGAAGGTAGCGTAAATCATTTTGCCAAAAATGACTTTAAGATATTTAAGGCTTTGTTCGATTATGACTTCTCTTCGCTGGAGAAAGCGTTGGGGATTAACTGTTTTTCAATTATTTCTGATTATCAGGCCATAGAAAAGAACAGCAGCCGTTACAATAAAAGCGTCAGTGAAAAAGTTCGCATGCTGAGTGACCTGATAAAGAGTTCAAGTGATGAGGAAGAGATTTTTAACCATGTCACGGATTTTTATCGTGATTTCGGTGTGGGGGCTTTTGGCTTAAATAAGGCATTTCGTATCAGAAAGCAGCAGGAGAAGCTGGATATCTTTCCTATTACTAATACACAGGAGGTATTCTTATCGGACTTAGTGGGATATGAGCTTCAGAAAAAGAAGCTGATTGATAATACAAGAGCATTTGTTGAGGGAAGGAAAGCGAATAATGTACTGCTCTTTGGGGATAGCGGAACCGGAAAATCAACCTCGGTAAAAGCGATTTTGAATGAGTATTACAAGGATGGTCTTCGAATGATAGAGATTTATAAACATCAATTCGAGGATTTGTCAGCGGTGATTGCTAAAGTTAAAAATAGAAATTACAAATTTATCATCTATATGGATGATTTATCCTTTGAAGAATTTGAAATTGAATATAAATATTTAAAGGCGGTAATCGAAGGCGGACTGGAAAATAAACCGGATAATGTGCTAATCTATGCAACATCAAATCGAAGACATCTCATAAGGGAAACCTGGAACGACCGATCTGATATGGAGGTAACGGAGGAATTGCATCGTTCCGATACCATGCAGGAAAAGCTGTCACTGGTAGCGCGCTTTGGAGTAACGATTAACTTTTCCGCACCCGAAAAGAAAGAGTTTATGGAGATTGTAAGAGCTCTGGCGAGACGTCATAGTAGTATTAAACTTACAGACGAAGAACTTTATGCAGAGGCAAATAAATGGGAGCTTTATCATGGTGGAATGTCAGGAAGAACAGCGCAGCAATTTATAAATTATTTAGCCGGACAAGTATAAAGCAGCTCTGCAGTGAATGGGAGGAATCCTTCAAAGTAGTATAAAGAAGAAATCTACCGGGAAGAAGGAGGAAATATCCCTCTAGGACATAAGGAGGAGAAATCCACTTAAGAATAAAGAGGAAAAATCCTCCTAAAAACAAGGAGGAGGAAGCCTACGAAAGACAAGGAGGAGAAATCCTCCTAAGCACAAGGAGGATAAGGATGGAGAAGTATAGGATTTTGGTAAAGGGCGTTGTACAATATGAAGAAAAATATCTTGTAGTATGCCGTTGGTTTGATGACCGTATCTCAGAGCCATACCAATGGGGTTTTGTGGATGGTGCCATAGAATTTGGAGAGGAGCCTGAGAAAGCCGTTCTTCGTATCATTGCAGAACAGACAGGTCTGCCGGCGACGATAGATCGAATTCTTTATACCTGGACATTTATGACAGGGGATACCTTTAATATTGGAATCAGTTATTTATGCAGAGTCAGCTTTGATGAGGTGGTTCTTTCAGAGGACTTAATCGACAGCCGTTGGATGATTAAGGAGGAGCTGGAAGGCACAATCGATAACCGGGTTTTAGAAGACTTACAGGAAGCTGAATTTTATAAAGAAAGATTCCGATATATTGCGAGACCGGAAGAGTAAGTGGTAGGGAAGTTTCAAGTTGAGAAATATATCAAGAAAAAGCTTTATTATAGATAAGACAGAGTTAAAATGAAGATAATAGAGTTAAGATAATAGAGTTAAAATGATAGCGATAAGATGATAGAGAAGAATGAGATGAGATTTAGATGATAGAGACAAGATATAGATAACAAAGAAAAGATGTAGATAATAGAAATAAGATGGAGAAAGCATGCAGATATTAATTAGAAATGGTTATATCATTGACCCTGCCTCTGAGCGGGAAGGTATTTTTGATCTACTGATTGAGAATGACACGATTCGTAGAGTTGAAAAGGATATGAATTCCGAAGAGATGATAAATATTGCTAAGGATCAAGAACTCAAGGTCATTGATGCTAAGGGGAAATATGTGATGCCGGGCTTTATCGATCTTCACGTACATCTACGAGAACCGGGATTTGAATATAAAGAGACAATAGCATCAGGCGCTATGGCAGCAGCAGCCGGTGGGTATACCTCAATTTGTCCTATGCCAAATACTAAGCCGGCTACGGATTCACCGGAAATAGTGCAATTGATACTGGAGAAGGCTAAGCAGGAAGCAGTTGTGAATATTTTTCCGGTGGGTGCTATTACCTTAGGTCAAGAGGGGAAGGAGCTGGCTGATCTACCTGCTTTAAAGAGAGCAGGTATAGTGGCCTTCAGCGAGGATGGTAAATCAGTTATGGATACCTCCCTTTATGCGAAAGCGATGAAGCGGGCAGCAGAGCTTCAAATACCCATATTTGCACATTGTGAAGATAAGAGTCTGGTGGGCAGGGGGGCAATCAATGCAGGAAAAAAGGCAGAGGAATTAGGCCTACCCGGCATAAGTAATGCAGTTGAGGATATTATTACAGCCCGAGATATTCTTCTGTCAAAGGATACGGGAGCACAGCTTCATATCTGTCACATCTCTACCAGGGACAGCGCAAGAATGGTCGGTTTGGCAAAGCAGGAGGGCTTAAGGGTGACTGGGGAAGTATGCCCCCATCATTTTATCCTAACGGATGAAGATATTCCAGGGGATGACGCTGACTATAAGATGAACCCTCCGCTTAGAAGCAAGGAGGATGTTCAATATTTAAAGGAAGCACTGCGGGACGGGATTCTAGATGTGATATCTACGGATCATGCACCTCATTCGGAGGAAGAGAAGAGAAAATCCTGCAAGGAAGCACCCTTTGGCATTGTTGGCTCTGAAACAGCCTTTGCTTTAACCTGGACGGAGTTGGTAAAAGCCGGATACCTAACGGTAAGGCAGCTGGTGGAGAAGATGAGTCTTAATCCGGCTAGAATTTTAGGAATTGATCGAGGTTGTATTGGTGTAGGAAAAATTGCGGATTTGACGATTGTCGATCCCGAGACGGAATATATAATTGATAGAGATCAGTTCTATTCCATGGGAAAGAATACGCCATTTCATGGACGAAGAGTAACAGGGCGAGTGGAATATACCCTTGTTGCCGGAAAGCTGGTCTATGAGTTTGCGAGGTAATCAAGGATACTGCAAGCATTATGGTATCTTAGAATAGATAAACAAAAGTTGAAAGGTATGGTATTAAAATGATTAACAAATTGGTAGAAAAGATGGAAAACCTAAGTGCACCTATCATGGTAGGTCTCGATCCGATGTTAGACTTTGTTCCAAAACACATTCTTGAAAAGGCCTTCAGTGAAAAAGGTGAGAACCTAGAGGGTGTTGCGGAAGCAATATGGCAGTATAATAAAGGAATCGTTGATGCTATCTATGATTTGATCCCGGCGGTTAAGCCTCAGATTGCGATGTATGAGCAATTTGGTATAGAAGGCTTGCAGGTATTTAAAAAGACTGTTGATTACTGTAAGGAAAAAGGCTTGGTTGTTATTGGTGACATTAAGCGTGGTGATATCGGTTCCACCTCCGCGGCTTATGCAACCGGACATCTTGGCAAAGTAACCATTGGTGGTAAAACCTATCGTGGCTTTGATGAGGACTTTGCTACCATTAATCCATACTTAGGATCCGATGGTGTCATCCCCTTTATTGATGTCTGCAAAGAAGAGAAGAAAGGCTTATTCATTTTGGTGAAGACTTCGAATCCCTCCAGTGGTGAGTTCCAGGATCAACTGATTAATGGTAAGCCATTATACGAATTAGTTGGTGAAAAGGTTGCACAGTGGGGTGAGCTTCATATGGGTAATTCTTATAGCTATATTGGTGCTGTAGTTGGAGCAACCTATCCCGAGATGGGAAGGGTACTGCGTGAAATTATGCCAAAGACCCTGATCTTAGTACCTGGATATGGTGCACAAGGTGGTAAAGGCGAAGATCTGGTTCCTTATTTCAATAAAGATGGTCTTGGTGCAATTGTGAATTCCTCCCGAGGGATCATAGCAGCCTATAAGGCAAAGGGTTATGAGAAATATGGTGCAGAAGGCTATGCCGATGCTTCAAGGCAGGCTGTTATTGATATGAGGGAAGATTTAAAGCAGGCTTGGATGGCTGCAAAGAAATAATAATTGATGTTATGACAAAAGGCTGTTGCAATGCAACAGCCTTTTGTGGATATATATATTAGTATGAATGACAAGTGAATCAGTTTGATAAGAAATTATGTTGTTTTATAGGATTAAAGAGTTTCTGGCTCGCTATACTCAACACCAAAAGTCTCAACAGTTAATTTCTTCATAATCTGAGGTTCCAGCGGAGCATCGGAATAATCAGTTTTAGTTTCGGCAACTTTGTTTACGAAATCCATACCTTCAGTTACTTTACCAAAAGCAGCGTAGGAACCGTCAAGATGTGGTGAATCCTTATGCATGATAAAAAACTGGGAACCAGCAGAATCTGGGCGCTGAGATCTAGCCATTGAGATTACTCCGGCAGTATGTTTCAGATCGTTCTTGAAATTATTATAGGCGAATTCACCTTTAATAGAATAATTTGGTCCGCCCATTCCAGTACCCTCAGGATCACCGCCTTGAATCATAAAGCCACGGATCACTCGGTGAAATTTCAGACCATCATAATAACCTTTTTTTACTAAAGAAATAAAATTATTAACAGTATTTGGAGCTACTTCGGGATACAATTCGATCTTGATAATACTGCCATCTTGAAGTTCCATTGTAACGATTGGATTAGTGTTTGCCATCTTCATTCATTTCCTCTCAAATAAAAATTTACTAAAATCACTAAAAATGCACTGTATAATTTGTTCAGCCTGTTGGTAAATATAACATAGTAGTTTCGTGATGTCAAGGTTATCGAAGGGTATGGAAATAAATGGTTATCCCTGGGTGGATATGACGATTTCATTTAATTCAAAAAAAGATGAAGCATTCAAGGAGAGTAAGTTGTTGAAATCTATAAAGTTTATTTTGTTTTGTTTTAGGTACGCCTTGAAGTTTTCATTTCCTTCTTTTATAATAAATTCTACATATACCGACAAATAAAAAGAAATTAAGTGGAATTTCTTGGTTCGCGGATCGGATGGTTTAGAAAGAACGTAAGCTTTGTTTATCGGCTGTTTACTATGCAGAAGAGTGACTAATATGAAAGGAGCAGAATTTATGAGAGAGATTTATACCTTTGGGGTGAAGACAGGCCAGATTAATGCAATGGTTAATATCACCAGTGAAATTAACAAAGCAATTAATGAGAGTGGTGTTAAAAACGGAATATGTGTGGTATTTGTCCCTCATACAACAGCGGGCATTACAGTAAATGAGAACGCAGAACCAGATGCGCTTCGTGATTTTCTTAAGGATATGGATAGTATTGTGCCGGATAACGATGATATAAAGCGCGCAGGAGGAAATTCAGCAGTGCATACCAAGACAAGTTTAACTGGTTGCTCATTGACACTGATTATTGATGACGGCAGGTTACTTCTTGGCACTTGGCAAGGCATTTATTTCATGGAGTTTGATGGACCCAGAATTCGCAAGGTTCATGTAAAAATTATTGAAGGCTAAGGCCGACTTTAATAGATTTGCTTATTGGATTAAAAATTACCTTGTGATATACATAAGTTTAGGATAGAATATGCAAGAAAGCAATTTAAATAATAGGAGAGCTGATATGTCAGTAGCGATGAAGAGAAAAGCTATTATAGCTGGAAATGTAGAGCTGGCCCAGGATGTCTATAGTATGTGGCTTGATGCACCTGATATTGCCAGTGAGGCAAAACCAGGTCAGTTTGTTTCCCTGTATTCCAGAGACGGAAGCAAACTATTACCAAGACCGATAAGTATTTGTGAGATAGACAAGCAGCAGGGGAAGGTTCGATTGGTATACCGTATTGCAGGTAACGGGACAAGGGAATTTGCTGGTATGGCTGCAACTGAATGGATCGAAGCAATGGGACCTTTAGGAAACGGATTTAACTTAGAGGGCAGGAAAGCCTTATTAATTGGCGGTGGAATCGGAATTCCGCCTATGCTCGAACTGGCAAAGCAACTCATCTGTGAAAAGCAAATCGTACTGGGTTATAGGGATATTACATTTCTTGAGGAAGAGTTTGAAGCCTATGGAAAAGTATTTATTTCAACGGAGGATGGCAGCAAAGGTACGAAGGGAAATGTAATTGATGCTATAAATGAGAATCAGCTGGAAGCAGATATTATCTTTGCCTGCGGACCCACACCAATGCTGCGCGGAGTTAAGGCGTTTGCAACGGAGAAAAATATAAAAGCACAATTATCCTTAGAAGAACGTATGGCATGCGGAATAGGAGCATGTCTTGGATGTGTATGCAAGTCGAAGGAAATTGATCATCATAGCAATGTAAAAAACAAGCGGATCTGTAAGGAAGGTCCGGTATTTTATTCGGAAGAGGTGGAGCTATGAATACCAGCGTAACATTGGCGGGAATAACCTTTAAAAATCCTGTAACTACAGCTTCAGGAACCTTTGGATCCGGTATGGAATATAGCGAGTATGTGAATCTGTCCCAGCTTGGTGCGGTAACAACAAAGGGTGTATCAAACGTACCTTGGTCAGGGAATCCGACTCCCCGGGTTGCGGAGGTTTATGGAGGCATGCTAAATGCAATCGGTTTACAAAATCCCGGTGTTGATATGTTTATTAAGAGGGACATTCCTTTTTTGAGAAAATACGATACTAAGATTATTGTAAATGTCGTTGGTAAAACCACGGAGGAATACTGTGATGTAGTGGAACGCCTTGCTGACCAGGATGTAGACATGCTTGAAATAAATATATCCTGTCCTAATGTCAAGGAAGGCGGCATTGCTTTTGGTCAGGATCCGAAATGTGTAGAAGAAATTACCTCCGAGCTGAAAAAGCGTGCAAAGCAGCCGATCATAATGAAGCTAAGCCCTAATGTGACTGATATTGGTGAAATGGCAAAGGCTGCACAGGCAGGTGGAGCGGATGCGTTATCTCTAATTAATACCTTAACCGGTATGAAGATCGATATTCATCGCAGAGCTTTCCTGCTTGCGAATAAAACCGGAGGATTATCCGGACCTGCAGTAAAACCGGTTGCCGTACGTATGGTTTATCAGGTAGCGCAGGCTGTAAAACTACCCATTATTGGCATGGGAGGAATTGCTACAGCAGAGGATGCCTTGGAGTTTATCATGGCTGGAGCATCCATGGTGGCTGTTGGTACGGCAAACTTTATAAATCCGGGTGTAACTGCAGAGGTAGTTGAAGGAATTGAAGCTTACATGAAGCAGTATGGCGTTAATGATATCAAAGATTTAATAGGATGCGTAAAATAAAATGGAAAATTTCTGTGAAGTACTATGAATAATTATTTTTTGTGATACAATATTATAAATGATTGCAAACGATATAATATCGACAGATATTATATCATAGCGCCGGAACGAAGTGGAGTGCGCATCTTGGCACGAAGTTCCATATCATGTGGTTTTTACATGATATAATTTTAGTAGTTCCGCGAAAGCAGATGAAATATAGAAAAGGTACAGAGGAATTATGCTGCTTTCGGGTAGCGGAATGGAGTTAAGAATGGAACAGTATAAAAAGGAATTTATAGAATTCATGGTTGACTGTGGAGTATTGAAATTCGGTGACTTCACAACAAAAAGCGGAAGAAAAACCCCTTTCTTTGTAAATACAGGGTTTTACCGTACCGGAGCACAGCTGCGAAAGCTCGGTGAATACTATGCGAAAGCAATTAACGATAAGTATGGTATGAACTTTGATGTGTTATTTGGGCCGGCTTACAAGGGTATACCACTCAGCGTTGCCGCAACTATGGCAATCAGTGAATTTTATCAGCAAGATATTAAATACTGCTCAAACCGCAAGGAAGTGAAAGATCACGGAGATACCGGGATTTTACTCGGCTCACCACTTTCCGATGGTGATAAGGTAATTATAATCGAAGATGTAACAACTGCCGGAACCTCAATTGGGGAGACAATGCCTATCCTGGCAGCGCAAGCAAAGGTTCAGGTTCTTGGACTCGTAGTATCGGTTGACCGCATGGAACGAGGACAGGGTAGTAAAAGTGCATTATCTGAAATTGAGGAAAACTATCAGATTGCTACAACAGCAATTGTCACCATGAAAGAAGTGGTGGAACATCTGTATAATCAACCTTATAATGGAAAGATTGTTATTGATGACACATTAAAGGCTGCTATTGATGAATATTATGAGCAATATGGAGTTGTAGGTTAAAGACATTAGAAAATTGAAAAAACTACATTTTTGCAATTGCCTAATGAGAATCATACGTAAAAGGAGGTAATTCTAAATGATGGAAAAAATCTATCACACTATGAAGTCAGTTGGTGTATGGAATCTTGTGTTGGGAATCCTTTTGATTGTTGCAAGCACATTTGCAGGCACATTACTGATTTTAAATGGAGCAAGATTACTAAAGAAGAAAAAAGATTTACTTTTCTAGTATGATACAACAGAGCAGGAAGATTAACCCCAAGAATGGCTGCAGAGTATAGCAGAGACTTGGGGTTTAACATTGTTTGTTTGGAGGATTCCGTTGAAAACACAGGATTTTTATTATGATTTACCAGAAGAATTAATCGCTCAGGATCCCCTTGAGGATCGTTCAGGATCACGACTATTGCTTCTAGATAAAAATACCGGGGAAACACAGCACCGGATATTTAGACAGATTACACAGTATTTAAAGCAAGGTGATTGTCTTGTAATCAATAATACAAAAGTTATACCGGCAAGATTAATCGGAGAAAAGCTTCATGAGGAGGGTCATACTTCAGGGAATGATGGACATGGAGCTAAGATAGAACTTCTACTATTGAAAAGGATAGAGAAGGATGTCTGGGAAACCCTGGTAAAGCCGGGTAAAAAAGCACGGCCGGGAACCAGAATAGATTTTGGAAATGGTCTATTGACAGGAGAAATCATGAACATTCTGGAAGAGGGAAATCGAGTTGTTCATTTTACCTATGAAGGAATTTTTGAAGAAATCTTAGATCAGCTGGGACAGATGCCGTTACCGCCTTATATTACGCATGAGCTTACGGATAAGAACAGATATCAAACTGTCTATGCGAAATATGAAGGCTCTGCTGCTGCACCGACTGCCGGACTGCATTTTACGAAGGAATTGCTTGAGGAAATAGAGGCAATGGGAATTTCTATTGCTAATGTTACCCTGCATGTGGGTCTGGGGACGTTCCGTCCTGTTAAAGTGGAGAATGTTCTGGAACATCACATGCATTCAGAATTCTATCAGGTAACAGAGGAATCGGCAGAGCTTATCAATAATACGAAGAAAAACGGCGGGAGGGTAATTTGCGTTGGGACAACCAGCTGCAGAACCGTTGAGTCTGCTGCGGATGAGCAAGGAATAGTACGTGCCGGTAGTGGAGATACCTCAATTTTTATCTATCCGGGTTATCAATTTAAGGTGCTGGATGCACTGATTACAAACTTCCATTTACCGGAGTCAACCTTGATGATGCTGGTATCTGCTTTAGCAGGCAGAGAGCCGATCATGGCGGCTTATGAGGAGGCGGTGAAGGAGAGATATCGCTTTTTTAGCTTTGGAGATGCCATGTTTATTTACTAAATTCAGTGTATAAAAAGCTCTATCAGAAGATAGACTAGGTTAATTTAATTAACTTTATCGATAAAATCACATGGGATATCATTGCGTTTACATTAATTTAATTAAGATTATTAATCTTGCAATTGAGATGTTACTATGGTATAATCTCACTATCACTTATTTTGGAATGTATTTTCAGATTATACAATCTATTTAATATCATCTGTTTTTGAATGGTATTGAACTTAAATTTAGAGACGACGAGGTCAAAACTAATGTTTTGGCCTCGTTTTCTTATAAAAGTAACACAATCCTGAATAATCCTAAGGACAATGAGGTCAAGGCGACGGCTTTGGCCTCTTATTGTTCCTTAGAAACAAAGGGATAGACAGGATAATAAAGGATGAATACCGTGAGCATATATGTATGAAACGATATGACGAGGAGGTCAGAATCAGCGAGATTCTGGCTTTTTGATTTATACGAATGAATAGTGCAAGTCTCATTTTTATTAAAAAAGATGACAGCGGTGTTGGATGTAATTACTTGTGATAATTGATGAAATGAGATTGAAGGATTTTTTTAAGTGTTCATAATAGGGTATAAAATACTTGCCCTTATTGATAAAAATGATTATTGAGGAGGAATGTTTATGTTTTCATCAGTTGACACAATTTGGGTGCTCGTAGCGGCGGCGCTGGTATTTTTTATGCAGGCTGGATTTGCTATGGTAGAAACAGGTTTCACCCGTGCGAAAAATGCAGGCAACATTATAATGAAGAACCTAATGGATTTTTCTTTAGGAACTCCACTTTATTGGTTGGTTGGATTCGGAATTATGTTCGGAGGCAGCGGAGCTCTTTTTGGTGGCATTGATTTCATGGTAAAAGGAGATTATTCTGCAACTACTCCTAGTGGAATACCATTAATGGCTTTTTTGATCTTCCAGACCGTATTCTGTGCAACAGCAGCAACAATTGTATCCGGAGCGATGGCAGAGCGAACAAAGTTTTCAGCTTACTGCTTATATAGTATGGCAATCAGTGCTTTCATATATCCGGTATCCGGACATTGGATCTGGGGTGGCGGCTGGTTGGCTGATTTAGGCTTCCATGATTTTGCTGGATCTACTGCGGTTCATATGGTGGGTGGTGTTTCAGCTCTTGTCGGAGCTAAGATACTTGGACCCCGTATCGGAAAATATGATAAAAACGGTAAACCGAAGGCTATCCCAGGCCACAGCTTAACCTTGGGAGCACTAGGTGTATTCATTCTTTGGTTCTGCTGGTTCGGATTTAATGGAGGCTCAACCGTGTCAGCAACCGGTGACGAGGTGCTTTCATCTATGAGTAGTATTTTTGTAACTACGAATATGGCAGCGGCTGTATCAAGCATCACAGTTATGTGTTTGACCTGGATTCGTTATAAGAAGCCGGACGTATCAATGACACTCAATGGATCACTGGCAGGTCTGGTTGCAATCACTGCAGGCTGTGACTATGTATCTCCTTTTGGAGCGGCTATGATTGGTATTATTGCCGGTGTAGTGGTAGTGTTTGGTATTGAATTTGTAGATAAGGTATTAAAAATCGATGATCCTGTTGGCGCAGTAGGAGTACATGGTATCTGCGGTGCTTTAGGAACATTATTAACAGGACTCTTTGCAGTTGATAGTGGATTATTCTATGGACATGGAATTTCCTTCTTCCTGGTACAGCTTCTTGGCGTTGGAGCTGTAATTGCATGGGTTGCAGTAACTATGACTATTATTTTTACTATTATTAAACACACCGTTGGTCTTAGAGTATCAAAAGAAGAAGAAATTGCTGGTCTTGATATCCATGAACACGGTTTGAGCAGTGCATACGCTGACTTTATGCCATCCGTAGAAATGTTATCTGATGGTAAGATAGAAGTTTCATCTGACAAACCAATTTCAGAAGCAATCCCAGTAACTAGGGTATCAGTGGCTAAAGAAGGAACAGCTGTTAATAAGATTACTAAGGTTGAGATTGTAACAAAACAAAATAAGTTTGAAGACCTAAAGACTGCTATGAACGCTATAGGTGTTACCGGTATGACTGTTACGAATGTCCTAGGCTGCGGTATTCAAAAGGGAGCAACGGAATATTACCGTGGTGTACCTATGGAAATGAACTTGTTGCCAAAGGTTCAGGTTGAAATTGTGGTGAGTAAGGTTCCCGTTAATCAGGTGGTTGAAGAAGCAAGAAAGGCTCTGTATACAGGAAATATCGGCGATGGTAAGATATTTGTATATGATGTGGAAGATGTAGTTAAGGTTCGTACCGGTGAAACCGGATACGATGCACTTCAGGGAGATGAGTAACACCTCCAAAAATAAAGACGAAAGCCCCTCCTTATGGATGCAAGGTTCAAGTTTTGAAAAAAAGATGTCGTTTTTCGTTTTGTATCTCATTTCTCGGAACATGATTTGTAACCAGATAATATATTAATATATATATTATTTTGGAGAAGGTCGCCTTGGCTAGTTTTAATGGTTTAAGAGAAAATATTAATAAAGGTAAATATCCTCGACTTGGGGCAGGCTCAGGTCGAGTGGTATTTGATTTGAAAAATGGGTATGTAATTAAGGCCGCCAAAAATAAAAAAGGAATCGCTCAGAATAAAGCAGAATGTGCAATCGCAAAAAATGATCAGTCCAGTATGTTTGCTAAAATTATTGATGTATCAGAGGACTATCATTTTGTAATAATGGAAAAAGCTGATCATGTTAGATCAATATCTGAGGTTTGGAGATATTATGAAGTTAGAAATAATCGTGAGTTAGCAAGCTTGGAATCTTTTCAAAAAATATGTACGAAGCATGATCTACTGATGAGTGATTTATATCGAAGGATGAACTGGGGCATAGTAAAAGGTAAGCCGGTTATCATTGATTATGGTTTTACAAAAGAAACAAAGAAGCTGTATTAACAGCAATCGGGCAGTATAATGGATCGTATTGTTAATTATCTGGGTAATAAAATAGAATAAGCGTAAAGACAGCCCAGATGGCATTCCATTAGGGCTGTCTTTACGCTTATTTTATTTTTTTCTTTTTATAGGCTGTATTTGAAAGTTGGCATTTTAATAGCACCAATAGTTTGAGTTATTTACCCATCTTCGCCAGAATACTTCTAGCTACACTGATACCGTTAGCAGATGCCTGCTGCAGACCTCGGGTTACGGCAGCACCGTCACCGATTGCACGGAGACCGCTAATGCTGGTTTCAAAGTCCGTATTTACTA
This sequence comes from Herbinix sp., assembly GCA_029239235.1. Lineage (GTDB taxonomy): Bacteria > Bacillota > Clostridia > Lachnospirales > Lachnospiraceae > Mobilitalea. The sequence continues at coordinate 7,449 of JAQZBD010000049.1, read as the reverse complement.
CAACCTTATTGGAGTAGAATTTAACTTCAACACCGTACAGTAAAGTTTCTTCACTTGCGATACCCGGTGTAACCTTATCAAGAGCTAATATCATTTCCTTGATATCTACCATGATTCTGTGAGGGAATACCAGAGATAGATCACCAGGTACGGCATCCTTTAGGGTAGGAATCAAGTTATTTCTGCATAAACGTTCCTCTGTGGTTCTTCTTCCTCTCTGGAAGTCACCGAAGGTTTGAACAAGAATTCTGCCGCCGCAGAGCATATTGCTTAACTGAGCGATGTGCTTACCATATTCGATCGGTGTCTTGAAAGGCTTCGTAAAGTTCTTGGAAACCAAGATAGCAAAATTGGTATTATTCGTCTTAAATTCTTTGGACTTATAAGCATGTCCATTTACAACAGCGAGGTTATTATCATAATATTCTGTTGCAACCTCTCCGGAAGGATTAGAACAGAAGGTACGAACCTTATCGTCAAAGGTAGGAGTGTGATAAACAAGTTTTGCTTCATAAAGATTCTTGTTTAAGAATTCCATTACCTCATCACGTACCTCAACGCGAACGCCGATATCAACAGTACCTACTTTTGTCTCAATTCCATGTTCGTGACAAATGTCTTTAAACCAGTCAGAGCCTTCACGGCCGATGGCGGATACGATTTCGTTTGCATAGAAGGTATCGCCTTTGGTGGTAATAACACCCTTAGCCACCTGGTCTTCAATAATAATATCCTTAACCATGGTATTAAATAATATTTCAACTCCAGAAGCAATTAAATGCTCCTGTAGACGGGTATATATCTTATAGCCTTCCTCCGTGCCAAGATGACGGATTGGACATTCGATTAATTTTAGATTAGCATTGATAGCACGACGTCTGATTTCACGGATTTCTGCTTCCTTATCGACACCGTAAACGCTGGTATCAGCACCGAATTTTAAATAAATATCATCGGATTCCTTGATTAATTCCATTGCTTTATCATAACCTAAGATATCAGGAAGAACACCTCCGACATCGGGAGATAGGGAGAGCTTTCCATCGGAAAAGGCTCCAGCACCTGCAAAACCGGTGGTGATGGAACAAGGTTTGCAACCAATACACTGCTTGGTTGTTCTCTTTGGACATAATCTTTTTTCAATTGATCTGCCTTTCTCGATCATCAAAATCTTTAAATCCTTATTTTCCTTGATGAGCTCATATGCACAAAAAATACCGGAAGGGCCGGCACCAACAATAACTACATCGTAATTCTGCATTAACAACACTCCTTTTTGGGGGTATAAACCTTAGTATCCGGGGCAATTGAATCAAAAAAATTTGACCCAATTGCGAGGCGCACCTATTAGGCACACCTTAGCCCCGCTAATTTTAGCATACTATTAATTGTATTGCAAGAAGTTAAAAAAGAAACCTTTTAAGAAGCATCAACCGCTAAATCATCTTATAATATTCCAGAGCGTGTGCCACTCCCTCTTCATCCACATCCTTTGTCAGGAAGGATACAATCTTTACGATATCTTCATGAGAATTACCCATACCAATACTATTTTTTACATAATTAAGCATGGAAAGGTCATTGATACTGTCACCCAAGGCATAGGTATTTTCATGGGGAAGTTCTAGATGGGATAAGAGGAATTCGATTCCGGTAGCCTTGGAATGGCCTTTAGGAATAATCTCAATAAAATTTTCACCGTGATACATGAAATCGAACAGATCATTATATTTATCAATAAAGCCTCGGAAGGAATCCAGATTCTCATACCAAACACTGAATTTATCAAAGGAAATCTGCGGATCATCCCAGCTCTTTATATTAAATTTGAGCTGATTTCTAAAGATCTCCTTCTGTTTTTGCAAAACAGGAAATGGAGATTCATCATTAAAATAAATGGTATGTGTACCCTCTAGTACCGCGTCCACCGGATACTGCTTAAGATCAGCAACAAGCTCTTTGCAGACCTCGGCTGGAATAGGGTTGTGCAACAGATCCTCATTGCCATGTCGAATATAAGTGCCGCAGCCGCAAACAAACCCATCAAAGCCCAACTCTATAATTTCTCTGTTAATTTCTGCATAGGATCTTCCAGTATTAACAAAGGCTAAATGACCATTTTCCTGTGCCTTACGGATGGCTGCTTTTGTACCGTCGGAAATTGTGTGGTTACGATGACTGAGAATTGTGCCGTCGATGTCAAAGAATATGATATTACTTTTCATTGTTACTCCTAACTCATCTTATGAATTATGAAGCTTATCATAATAAAAGATGTAAAGCTGTTGTCGTTTGTGTCTTAAAAAATCATATCATACTCTTGACAATCTGAAAAGAGTCGATTATGATATGAGAAAATGATAACAACATTGAAGGTGAATGTAGTAGCATATATTTTCCCGCCAGAGAGAGCTTGCCACCGGCTGAGAGCAGGTTCAGGGTTCGGATATATCGCGAAGTTCGGCACCGGAGTTGCCTGTAGAATATCGTATTCAATTATGAGAAATTATGATTTGAATTGATAAATGACAGGCCGGTTAAGTTCCGTTACAGCTATTAAGAAGTTTTTCTCTTATATTCTATTATAAGAAAGGCTTGAATTTGGGTGGTACCACGATGCTTTCGTCCCTTGCGGATGAGAGCTTTTTTTGTGTGCAGATGTGTGAAAGCACATCGGATGTTGAGAAGCACAATTGTATTTTTCTTAATGAACAAAAATTTTGCAATAATAAAGTGTAGGAGGTAATCAAATGTTAGAAAATTTGGAGAAAATTAAAGCGCAATTTAAAGAAGAATTGAATGGCGTTAACATGAAGGATGAAATTGAGCGGATCAGAGTAGCCTTTCTTGGAAAGAAGGGTCTCGTGACAGAAGCCTTAAAAGATCTTCGTAACCTGGATGTAGAGGCAAAGAAGGTTGCCGGACAGCAGGTGAACCTGTTAAAGGATGAGATTGAGAAAGCTATTGTAGAATTCCAGAAGACTCTGGAGGAAAGGGAATATCAAAAAGAGATTGCAAATACCGAACGCTATGACTTCTCTATTCCCTCTGATGTAACTGTTGGAACCCTGCATCCGATTACCATTGTTCAGAGTCAGATTGAAGACATCTTTAAGACAATGGGCTTTATCATAGAGGATGGTTTAGAAATTCAAACAGAATTTAATAACTTTGAGGGTGTTAATATACCAAAGAACCATCCCGCAAGAGATATGACGGATACCTATTATCTGGAAAACGGTCAGTTATTAAAGACCCATACCTCCGCTGCACAGAATACCATTATGAGAAAATACGGCGCTCCAAAGCCGGGTGAACCGTTAAAGGTATTATTCCCGGGCAGATGCTTCCGTAATGAGAACATTGATGCCAGCCATGAAAATACCTTCTTCCAGTTAGAGGGCATGATGATTGGTGATGACATCTCCATTTCCAATTTGATTTACTTCATGAAGGTATTGCTTTCTGAAGTATTCGAACGTGATGTAAAGGTACGCCTTAGACCAGGCTTTTTCCCTTTTGTGGAGCCAGGCTTTGAGCTTGATATTAACTGCGCAATCTGCGGAGGAAGCGGGTGTCCTACCTGTAAACACTCCGGATGGTTGGAGTTACTGCCCTGCGGTATGATTCATCCGAACGTACTTCGTCTTGGCGGTATTGACCCGGATAAGTACACAGGCTTTGCCTTTGGTTTGGGACTTACCAGACTTGCGATGATGAAATACAATATCAAGGACATTCGTCTGTTTAACAGTGGTAACTTAAAACAGTTAAGACAGTTCACGATTTAACCTTATAAGGTTACGAGCAAGTAGCGCAGGCGGACCCAAGAATATCCGCCATCAGATAGGAAATGCCGTAATAGCGGCAGTATGGAGGAAACTATGTTTATTTCAATGAATTGGATTTCAGAATTTACTGATCTCTCCGGAATTAACTTAAAGGAGTTAATCGGAAGATTTACCTTATCTACTGCGGAAGTAGAGGATATACATGAATATGGTAAGAATATAAAGGATGTTGTTGTAGGAAAGATTATTGAAATCAATGACCATCCAAACTCAAAGAAGCTTCATTTGGTTAAGGTGGATATCGGAACAGAAGTAGTAGGTTGTGTGTGTGGCGCACCCAATGTATTTGTCGGTGCGGTGGTTCCCTTTGCCAAGCTTGGCGGTCAAGTAGGTGATCTTGAGATCAAAGAAGCTAAGATCGCTGGTGAGATCAGCCATGGTATGTGCTGCTCTGAGAAGGAATTAGGCATCAGCGACGAGCATTCCGGACTGATGATTCTGGAGGATATATACCCATTAGGTACGGATATTAAGACCTTTATGCAGTTGGAAGACACAATCTTTGAGGTAGATAATAAATCTCTGACAAACCGCCCTGATCTTTGGGGACATTATGGTATTGCAAGAGAAATTGCAGTATTAACAAAGAGATCTTTGAAACCTCTGGATGTAGTTAATACAAGTATCTATAAGGATCTGGCTCAGATTGATATTAAGGTAGAGGATGCCGAGAGATGCTTCCGTTACAGTGCTCTTACGGTAAAGAATATTCAGAAGAAAAAGTCTCCGATTAATATGAGAATCCGCCTTTCCTACTGTGGTATGAGACCGATTAATTTACTGGCAGACTTAACAAATTACCTGATGATGGAGCTTGGACAGCCAATGCATGCCTTTGATCATAAGAAGGTATCCGCAATTCGAGTAAAAACCTATCCGGAGGTGGTTGACTTTAAGACCTTGGATAGCGTTGATAGAAAGGTAGACACCGATACCTTATTAATCTGTGATGAGAAGGAACCGGTTGCTATTGCCGGTATCATGGGCGGTGAACTGTCCGAGATTACAGATGAAACAGATTCCGTGCTATTAGAGTCTGCTAATTTTGATGGCGTTTGTGTTCGTAAGTCTGCGACCCGTTTAGGACTTCGTACCGATGCAAGTGCAAGATATGAAAAGATAATCGATCCAGAGCTGACGGTTCCAGCTATCGAACGTTTCTTAAAGCTGCTCATGGAAATTGATCCGGGTGTGGAAGTAACTTCCTCTCTGACTGATTGCTATGTGAAGCATTATGATACCATTGGTATTGAGTTTAATAAAGCTTATGTAGATAAGTATACCGGTATTGACATTACCTCTGATCAAATAGAAGAAACCTTAACGGCTCTTGGTTTTGGCGTAACTCGTAATCAGGATGAGTTTAATCTCGTAGTTCCTTCCTGGAGAGCAACCAAGGATGTTACGATGAAGGCGGATATTATTGAAGAAATCACCCGTATTTACGGATATGATAACTTCGAGATTCGTTCCACGAAGAGCTTCCTTACACCGGTTCGTCACAGTGTGGTGAGAAGCAATGAGTACCGAATGAAGGAGCTTTTGTCTGAACGTTATGCGATGAACGAGGTTCATAGCTACATTTGGTATGAGTCCAAAATGAATAAGGAGCTTGGAATCATAACAGAGCCTAATATTCGTATTATGAATTCCATTACAGCAGAGAATGATACAATCCGTGCTACTATAATTCCCAGCTTACTTGGCTTTGTAGCAAAGAATGTAGATTCTAATCCTGAGATGGGCATGTATGAAATTGGCCGTGTAGCGAATGGATTAAAAGAAGACGGCTTAGTGGATGAACGCAAGAGACTAGGTATCGTATTAGCCAGCAAAAAGCTAAGCGATAAGGAAATTTATTTCAAGTGCAAGGAGATTGTGGAACAGCTCTTATTATCCATCAAGAATGTTCGCCCTACCTTTGCAATTAAGGAAGCATTGGCAAAATACAATTATGTTCATCCGGTAAATAGTGCAAGCATTCAACTTGCAGGTGAAGAGATTGGATACTTCTCCGTAATTAATCCAAAGATCAAAAACAAGCTGGATAAGAAGTTGAATGTTGCTTTTGCGGAAATCGATCTGGAGCTGTTGGAGACGGCTGCGAAAGAACCTCTTCGTTATTCTGAGATTAGTAAATATCCGGGAGTAACGATTGACTTAAGCTTACTTACAGATAAGGCACTTCGTTATGAGAATATCGTTAGCTACGTAAAGGAATATGAATGTGAATACCTTCAGAATTTCCATTTGGTGGATATCTTTGAGGATGAGAAATTATTGCCAGGAAAGAAGAGTGTGACAGTACGCTTTGAGTTCATTTCCAAGGAAAGAACCTTGGAGGGACAGGAAATTCAGACAATGGTCGACGAGTTATTAGCGTTGTTAGCTGCAAAGGACATTGTTATCCGTAAATAGAGTAAATAAAGATGAAATATAGCTAAATAGTAAAAGGCAGGGAAAGATTCGCAAGATGAGTTTTTCCCTGCCTTTCTCTGTCTCCAAAATGCGCAGACAGTATGGGCTTTTGATCCAAGAATTGCACGTGTAAGAGGTAAATAATATTTGTCATAATACAGTTTCAATCAGTATATGTTCTAGAAGGATGTAATACAGAATGAGTGAATAGGAGAGATTGGCATGCAGCATAAGGGGACAAATACAGTTGAGACACTCCGACTGGTGCTTCGCAGATTCCGTATTGAGGATGCGAAGGCCATGTATCAGAACTGGGCAAGTGATATGGAGGTCTGTAAGTACCTTTCCTGGGGACCCCATCCGAATGAAGCAGCCTCCAGAGCAAGAATTAAATATTGGATTAGTCGCTATGGAGAGATGAATTTTTATCAGTGGGCAATTGTGCTAAAGGATCAAAATATGCCGATAGGATCAATCAGTGTAGAGATATCCAATGAGAGAACGGCAAGCTGTGAGATTGGCTATTGCATTGGAAGGGATTACTGGAATAGAGGAATTATGACGGAAGCAGTAAGGGCAATTATGCATTACTTATTTTACGACATAGAGTATATTATGATACAGGCAAAGCATGATGTTCTGAATGTTGCATCTGGAAAGGTTATGAAGAAGGTTGGAATGATGTATGTTAAGAATGAAGTAAATGTGGGCATTCGGAGGGATGGTACCCATTATGATGTTGCGGTATATCAAAAATATATTGATACAGATTGAGAGATAAGGGTAGAGTAGTTATTGGTAGTATTACTCAAATTCTGCACATTTTTACAATTTTCTTCCTAATATCGCTAATTCAAATTTACAAATGTTAGAATATGTAGTATAATATACCTACATTTGTATCGCAAATTATCGAAATTAGTCTAAAATAAGCGAATATAGTATGTGCTTGTAATCAAATGCATTGAAATAAAGAAGACATTTGCAACTCAAATCTTATAACATATGTGCGAATAGAGAAGTTCTAAGAGCGAGAAAATTCTGGAATGTAAAAGTGTTTTTACACGAAAGAGAAAAGTAGAGTACACGAAAGAGGGAGATAGCGATGGTAAGGTTGAATTATATTTTTAGTGGGCTGCTTTTAGTTGTAACCTTAGTCATTTGCTTCAATGCTGCATTT
>JAQZBD010000289.1 GCA_029239235.1 Herbinix sp. | reverse complement strand
GATGAGTTTTTTATTAACATTTCACGGATAATTCCCTGAACATAGGAGCCAAGGTGCTTTTGCTGTTCCTTTTCCAAATCCTTTGGATATATGGGCTTTCCATACTCGATCACCACATGTGCGGAACGAATCCAAGGCGTTTGGCGTTCAAAGGCAGCATCTGTATTGGAGATTGCTACAGGAATAATGGCACAGCCTGTTTTTTCTGCTATTTTAAAACTTCCTTCCTTGAAGGGCAGCATTTCTGTTCCTTGATTTCTGGTTCCTTCCGGGGAGATAAATACAGAGTAGCCGGCCTTTACCTGTTCAATGGCTTTTAGCACAGTCTTTAACCCTTGCTTTATGTCATCCCGATCTAAAAATAAGCATTGCAATAAAGTCATCCAGGTACTAAGAAAAGGGATTTTCTTGATTTCCTTCTTCGCCATAAACCCAGTTAGTGTCGGAATGCAGGAATAGGCAACGGGCACATCAAAATAGCTTCTATGATTTGCAATATAAAGAACAGCCTCATCCTTTGGTACATTTTCACGTCCGATAACCGTACGCTTAACACCGCTGATAAAAAGTATAATATGAAATGCTGCTACAACAATAAACTGAGAGCTTGCAACCATAGCTCGGTGATTGAATTTCCCCAGAATGTATTCAATGAGAAATACTGGAATACTTAATAAAAAGAAAACAACTAAAAACAGTGCGGTTAAAATTAGTCGCATACAATCCTCCATAGTTGAAATATTTTATTGTACCGGCGTCTGAGTTAAGCTAGGATCGGGAGTTGGGGTAGCAGTTGTATTTCCGGTATCTCCATCTCCGTTCGAGCTGCCATCGTCTGTGCCTGTATCACTTCCATCTTCCGTATCATCGGGATTAGGAGTGGTTGTCACTGGTTCTTCTGGATCTGTAGGTTCATCATCGGGGTCTTCTACAGCAGGTGTAGGTTTTGGGCTCGGTGTAGGTGTCTTGCCGCCATTATTACCCTTTGTATCATCGGGAATTGTTCCATCCGGAGTAGTTCCCTCACCAGCTTCTCCATCAATAACCTCACCGTTTTCATCCAAAACATCCTCTCCGGTTATAGGTGGAGTAGTTGGAGTTACAGGAGGCTTATAGTTGATTAAGCTAGCATAGACTGCTTCAAAATCAAAATCCGGACTTGGAGTATAGTTGTAGTATTCCTCCAGTGTTAAATCCTTCTCATATAAATACTTTGCAAGGGCTTTACCGACATAGCGGATATGCCAGGGTTCATAGGAATAGCCGGTAATAGCAGCCTTTCCGTCAGGGTATCTAACGATAAAGCCGAAACGATAGGCATTCTGCGCTACCCACTGACCTTCCGGAGTATCAATGAAATTATCATTTAAATCATAGCCCAGGCTGGCACAGGAGATGTCCATTACAAGACCGGTCTGATGCTCACTGGTACCGGGAACGGCAGAATATTTTAAGGTGTGCGTCTTTCCCTTAGTAATAATATTATTGGTAAATATTTTTTTCTGACGCTGATAAGAACGATATCCGGATACACCGCTTAAGGAACATCCATCTTCTTTCGCGGCTGCAAAGAGGTCTTCAATAGCGTCCGCGGCTTCCTTTCGCATTAAGGTTCTATCATCATAATAGGAAAGGTTAAAATAAATATCAGGAGTCACCATATCCTCAGGTTGAAAATCAATTGGAAGTGCGTATTCTTTGTTAACAAAAACAGTGATACTGGTTGGGTCTAAATCTATTTCAGTCGCCGGAACAAAGGGTGCTTCCGTGACAGAAGGAGTGGTGTTGGTATCCTCCTGCGTTGTTGTAGGGGGAATATATGTATAATCTCCGTCATTATTGTCATTGTTATTATGTATGGCATCAGAGGTGGCGGCAAGCGAGGAAGCACTTCCTTCCTGTAAAGTTGCAAAGATAACGCCACTGACTATTAAAACTAAGATAGCTGAGATGAGAATGATAACTACTTTTTTGTTCAACGAAATTTCTCCTTTTTATTGCAAAAACAGGGTGTACTTTAAATGGCATTTATATAGAGTAGAAAGCGGGAGGCTTCCTACTCTGTAAGGTTGTTCACTTTAATCTTCATTCAGTATAACATAAAGTAATTGAAAAATAACTATTTAATTCTTAAAATATTTTTTGTAATAACTGGCAAATGTCATTTTAAAATCGATATATACGCTATTGTGCATTTTCTGCAAGAGTATCAAGTAAATCGGTTTTCATACGATATAATTTCACTGACAAATCAACATAGACAATATGGGGATTGATCAAGCGCTTTGCCTCGTCCCAGAGGGTATCCTGCTCCTTTAAGCAATAGTCTCTGATATCCATAACAGAGGGAGAAGTATAAACACACTCACCTGCAAGAAAAACAGGAACCAAAAGCTCTCGAAGAGTATAGGTGCCGGGAGCTAAATAAGTCTTTTTCCAGGTAGCGACTGGATCAAATAGCAGTAAAGGATCTTCAGAATTGAAGGTTTCATCGGCTAAAGTAATTAGATCTGCTTTAACCTTACCGCTTTCCTTTTCGTATACACGGTAGATTTTCTTATTTCCGGGGTTGGTTATCTTCCATTGGTTTTCGGAAAGCTTGATCTTAGGGACAAATGCTCCGTTTCTCTCTATAGCGGCCAGCTTATAGACGCCACCAAAGGCAGGACAGTCTTTCGAAGTGATAAGCTTAGTGCCTACTCCCCAGGAATCGATCTTTGCACCTTGGGTTTTTAAGGAGTCAATCAGATATTCGTCCAGATCACTGGAGGCGGTAATCTTAGCCTCTGGGAAACCGGCAGCATCTAACATCTTTCGAGCCTTCTTTGAGAGGTAGGCTAAGTCACCGCTATCAAGGCGGATACCATATTTCTCGGGCATGCGACCCTTTTCTCTAAGATCTTCAAAAACCTTAATAGCGTTTGGTACACCGGAACGCAAGGTATCATAAGTATCGACCAGAAGGGTTGTATTTTGAGGATAGAGCTCCGCATATTTTTGAAAAGCGGATAACTCATCATCAAAGCTCATAATCCAGCTATGGGCATGAGTTCCCAAAGCAGGAATATCATATAACTTAGCAGATAGAACATTGCTGGTTCCAATACAGCCGCCAATAACAGCCGCTCTTGCTCCCAGGGTTCCCGCATCCGGACCCTGTGCACGACGAAGACCAAACTCCATAACAGGCTGTCCACCCGCTGCATATACGACTCGGGAAGCCTTTGTCGCAATCAAGCTTTGATGGTTGATAATATTGAGTAAAGCTGTTTCTACCAGCTGCGCTTCTATAATAGGAGCAATTACTTTCACGAGGGGCTCCATCGGAAATACAACAGTGCCTTCCGGGATCGCATAAATATCTCCGGTAAAACGAAAGCCTTTTAGATAAGAAAGAAAGTCTTCGTTAAAAATATCAAGAGTACGAAGATAAGCAATATCCTCATCGGTAAAAGTTAAAGCCTTTATATATTCAATTGCCTGCTCTAAGCCGGCACAGATTGCATAACCGCTTCCACTGGGATTTTCGCGATAAAATACGTCAAAGATAACTGTTTCATTGGTATTATTAATATAGTAACCCTGCATCATGGTTAATTCATAAAAATCAGTCAATAAAGTTAAGTTCTGTTTACCCATGGTAACCTCCAGCTACGCGAATTTACGCGTAAAGTATACAAGTTCTTATCATTACAAACCATATACCAGAATGGGGAATAAGTCAAGCATTCTGTCATAAAAATTGGTTGAAATATCCTTACAAAAACCTTACGAAAAAGCCGTATTGTTCTGCAAAAGCACCCGGTGAATAAAGCGGGGAAAGATTTGAGTTTTATGATGTATCCACACATTCTTTTCGGAGACTGGGCAGAATGGGGTAGTAAATGCATAAAACTATTGACAATGTGAAATTTATATACTATTATAAACGAAATTGATAAAAACGTTGACGGAGAGAGTACGCATTTCGTGAAATTCTCAGCGAGCCAGGGACAGTGGAAGCCTGGTATGAGTAGCAGGTGGCGGAAAATCACTCCTTAGTTGCAAGACCCAAAGGCAGGTAAGTCCTGACTCAGTAGGTTAAGCCGGTATCTACCGTTATATAGATAATGTATAAATGTCTGCGATCAGACAGAGTACGTGAACAAGGTGGTTAATGAAAG
>JAQZBD010000048.1 GCA_029239235.1 Herbinix sp. | reverse complement strand
GAAATATCTACTATTATTAGGGGCAGTAGGATTATTGGCGATTCTTTATAATACTTATTATATGGGAATATTATTTTTGGCAGTGCTGGGAATGCCTTTTTTCATGCTGCTTCTTCTATTCTATGTTTATGCGAGCGTGGACGCTGAACTTGTTTCATCTGCACATATTGTAAATCGCCGTGAAACGTTACCCATTACGGTACAGTTAACAAACTGCTCTATTTTTCCTATAACAAATATAAAGATTTATCTGACCTATCAAAATGCATATTCCAAAAAGAAATATAAAACAGAATATATGGTATCCGTGGATGCAAGAATTAGCGCTCAGGTCACAGTAACTCTAAAATCGGAGCATGCAGGTAATCTGGTAATTTCCCTGAAGGGTATTCGTATCTACGATTATTTGAGGCTTTTTTCCTTAAGGAAAAGGCAAATAGGGGAAGTAAAAGCGGCGGTCCTTCCAAATTACTATGAGCTGCCTGAATGGAAAATTTCCGGAGGCTGCGCTAATCTCATTGATAGTGATACCTATTCAACAACAAAATGTGGGGATGATCCCTCTGAGATTTTTGCAATCAGAGAGTACCGGGAGGGGGATCGGCTTCAACGGATTCACTGGAAGCTAAGCAGCAAACAGAATCAGCTTATGATTAAGGAATTTAGTGATCCGATCAGCTGCTCTATTTTAATATTGGTAGATTTAAGTTCCAGGAAAGGAAAGGAATTGCTTCCTTTTGCGGATGCTATACTGGAATGTGCTCTCTCCCTATCCTATACTCTAATGCTTCATAAGCAGATACATTATCTTGCTTGGTATGATGCGGAGCATAAAGGGTGCAGGAGGATTAGAATAACCCAGGAGCAGGAATTATTCGAAGCAATGGATGCATTGTTGCAAGCCAAGCTTTATAGGGAATCGGAAGATATTATTATGAATTATTCAGCTGAGTATTCCAGGGATCATTATACAGAATTTTTCTATCTGACCGGGGAAATGGATTCTGTTAATCCAAGTGCCCTATCTCTTGTGCGAACCCAGAGACACCTTCTGCTCTATATATATGACAATGAAGAGCAGGAGGAGGTGCTGGAGCAGTCGCTAACAATTCAGGAATACGCGAACGATAAGAAGCTTGAATTTTGGCCGGTGGATTTAAATAATACCAAGAGGGATTTGGAAGAATTGCCGGTGGGTTAGAAATGGTGGTGAAGATATGAGAAGAGAGCGACGAGATGGATTGAAGATAAACGACAAAGTTATCATCATTGAAGATAGAAAGCAGGATAACGTTTTGCTGTCACGAATTTTTCAGGCAGTCGTTATTTTAATTGGATGCTTTGCGTTTCGCAGCTCATTTTTAGAAGCAATTCCGTTAACAGACAGCATATTCGATATAATACTCCTGGAACTGCTTGTTGTTGCTTGGGTTTTTACCCTTAGCCTTTGGAGGAGATATGATAAAATTAAGCTTCTGATTGGTTGCCTGGGCTATCTTGCCTTTCTTGCCTGGCAGTTCAGAGCATTAAAAAATGGGTTTTATTATCTTGAAAATATTATATTAAAACGAATTGCTGATTATTACGGTTACCTAAGCACCCAGTTCCTGGTTGATTACTCAACCGTGGATAGGGATAGCAAGTTACTAATGGTAATGATTTTAATACCGGTAATAACCGTTCTAATCATTGCTGTTGTTAGAAATCGTTTTGTTATTTGGGCAAGCTTGCTTTTGCTGCTGCCGGTGGCAGCGACATTTTTAATCGGTATTGTACCGTCGCCCGCAAACTTGATTGCCTATGTAATTATTGCACTTTATCTCGGATGCTCCGGTCATGTCGGTCATTATGCAATGGAACGAAAACAGAGAACCTTACTGCACCGGATTAATAGTAAGGCAGCTGTTTGGTTAGGCATAATGGCAATTCTTCTTTTCTTTCTTATGAAGCTGTTTTTACCGGAAGAGAGATATGATGGGATCACAGAAATTAACAGGACAAAGGCAAGGATGCAATCAACATTATTCGATTTCTCCTGGGAGGATTTTGTTAGTATTGTTACCTCCTTTGATATGACAATGGATGGAGCTGCCGGAGGAATCAATGGAGGAAAGCTGGGTGGTGTCGACAGAGTAGAGTTTGATAACTCTGAGCAGTTAGTGATATCGACCAATTATGCGGGAATTAAGGATGGGGTGTATTTAAAAGGGTATGTGGGAAGTGTTTATACGGGACATCGCTGGATCGGACATTCCACTCCTTCTGATCGGATATATGAGGAACTGTTTGCAGACTGGTTTATGGAACCTTTTTTATTAGTAAATGATGAGTATAGACTCATTAGTGCTCTTACGAAATCTGCATACCCAAGTCGTAAATCAGTTGAGGGAATGTTAGCTACGGATTATTATATGTCAAAAATGTATATAAAATATAAAGCAGCGAACCGTAATTACCTGTATGTTCCGTATTACCCTGAATATAATGGTATGAAAAATATTGGTTTTAGGCAGGACTTGTATAGTACTCTTGAGGGCAGAAGTAGAAATTATTTCATTACTTATTATCATTATCAATCAAAAGCCAAAGAATTGCCTGATAAAGAAGGTAGTAGCGACCCCCTTCTTCCCTATCAAATGCAAGTATTTGAGGAGGGCGTATACACACAGCTGCCTGAAGAAGGTGTTGAGCAGCTAATTGACGATTTTGCGCCTCTTCGAATGGATAAAGAGTATGATAGTGTTTTTGAGAAAATCACCTTAGTCAGAGACTATTTAAAGGATAATGTGGATTATAGTCTGGAGCCGGGAAAAACACCTTGGAATAAGGATTTCGTAGAATATTTCTTATATGAGAATAAGAAGGGATATTGTGCACATTTTGCATCGGCAGCAACCCTGATGCTAAGAGCCATGGGTGTGCCAGCCAGGTATGTGGAAGGCTATGCTATCAGTGCCAAGGATGTGACCAATAATATGGTTACTTCTGATCAGGGGGATAATGAGGTAAATAATGAGGCTGAAAATTCTGCAGACGTACCTGCAGTAACTTTTTCAAATGGGATAGAAGCAAGCTTTACTCCTGGTAAAGATATAATATTAATTGCAGATAATGAGGAAATAACAGTATCGGTTAAGGACTATAGTGCGCATTCCTGGGTTGAGGTTTATATGGATGGCTGCGGCTGGATTCCGATCGACTTTACTCCTGGCTCTGATATGGGCATATCCGCAGCCTCCAGTATAGGAAAGCAGGCCAATGATGGAAATGAAGTAACTCCCACACCTAAGTCAGCGACTCCTACACCAAGACAGGAAAATAATATACAGAAGGAAGAAGATGAATCAAACAATACAGCGAAGGAAGGCTCGAATAAGAATAGCATGGATGTAAAGTGGATCATATTAATAGTCATCATAATCTGGCTAATAGGAACAGTCTTTGGGTTTATAGCAGTAAGATTAATTAGTCGTATCTTAAGGAAACGTACAAAAGATTTAAATAGGAAGGCAATTCTTCTCTACGAGCAGATAGAAGGATTACTTAAGGCGGTAAGGGCAAACGGAAGTGATAAGAATATACTTCTCGAGGATAACATTGCTTATGTAAAGGAACATTGCCCTTATCTGGATAGAGATGAGTTTGAGATAGTCATGGAGATTGTTAGAAGAGCTAGATTTGGCAAGGAGACTATAACGATGGAAGAACTACTACAGGTGAATGATTTTTATAACACATTAAAGGAAACCATATGGCCAAATCTTTCATTATTTAAGAAAATGTATTTCAAATTAACATTATTCTAGTGAATTATCTGAAAAAACGGCTATTGCTGAAGGGTGATTTATGATATACTTTAATTATACCAAAACAGGAAGAGTTAGCCAAACGGACCCTCCTGTATATGACAAATAATACAAGATACTGATTTATTTTATAGGAATGAATAACGTAGAATGAGGTGGCTGGAATGAATAAAGTAATAACAATTAGCAGGCAATATGGTAGCGGCGGAAGAGAAATTGGTGCGAAACTGGCACAGAAATTAGGCATTCCCTTTTATGATGATGAATTAATAGCCAGAGCAGCAAAGGAAAGCGGCTTTGCAGAGGCTGCCTTTGATAATGTAGAGAAACGGGCAACGAACAGCTTTTTATATTCCATTGCCATGGGTATGAATGCATATGGCAATCAGGACATCGGTTTTACGCATCTATCCCTGGATGATCAGTTGTATCTGGCGCAAACCAATATTATCCGTAAGGTTGCCCAGGAAGGACCCTGTGTCATTGTTGGTCGTTGTGCAGATTATATACTGCGTGAGCAGGAAAACACAATAAATATATTTATCTGGGCTGGAATGCAAGCTCGTAAGGAAAGAGTGATTCGCCTATATAATGTGGCAAAAAATAAGGCGGAGGATGAATTAATAAAAGCGGATAAAAGGCGAGCAAATTATTATAATTATCATGCGAATGAGAAGTGGGGAAAAGCTGAAAATTATCATTTGTCCCTGCGTAGTGATTATATTGGCATTGACCATGCGGTAGAAAGCATCATACATTATTTAAAAAGCGCAGAAGGAGGAATTTCAAGAATCTAATGAGGTGGAAAGACAAAATCAATCATAAATATACGCAAATATCAATCTATGTTATTATAACCTGCCTGATTATATATATATTGGGAGTTGTTATTACAAAAATGCCTGATATAACCCATGTGGTAATTGAGAAGCTAACCTGGGTTATGGCGGTAATCAGGCCTGTTATCATTGGCTTTGCCTTTGCCTATATTCTGAATCCGGTAGTCAATTTTTTTGAAAAAAGATATCAAAGGCTAAAAGAGGTAAGGATAATTGGTGGTATTGTATCACCAAGAAGCTGGGCTGTATTAACAGCAGTTTTTGCGCTGCTTGTAGTAGTAGCAGGACTAATCTCAATTCTGGTATATACAGTTACAGACCAAATAAGATTGGCGAACTTCGATGATTTAGTGAATCTGGTTGAGTTGTATGCGAATAGTTTCTCCGCTTTTCTTGAATCTATCGGTAAAATGCTGGATAAAATGAATATAGAATCTCAAGGGTTTAAGAAATATGTGGATGAACTGATGAGTGCGATTGGCTCGGGACTGATGACTTTTGTGGATTCAACGGTTAATTCCTTTAAAAATGTATCCGGGCAGGTGACTACCATTGTTTTTGCACTTATTATTGCATTTTATTTTTTATTAGATGGAAAAATCTTTACCAATTTTCTAAACAAGTTTATGAGGGCTTTGTTTAGTGATAGATTTAATGATAAAGTTAAAAGAACTTTAAATGACCTGGATGAGGTATTTTCCGGATATATCAGAGGCCAGCTTACAGACGCCTTAGTAATGGCAATCCTTATCAGTATAACCCTTTCAATTGTAGGTGTGAAATTCGCAGTTATCATAGGTATCCTGGCAGGTATTGGTAACCTGATCCCTTATGTAGGACCAATCGTTGCTTATATCACCACTTCCTTGTCCTGTCTGGTAACAGGAGATGTAAGAACCTGGATTATTGCAATGATAGCACTTTTTGCCATTCAGTTTATCGATGGTAATATTATCGGGCCTAAGCTACTCAGTAATTCCATTCAGATTCATCCTCTGGTAGTTATTGTCTCTCTGATTGTCGGAAGTGCAATTGGGGGATTACTTGGAATGCTGCTGGCAGTACCGGTCGGTGCATTTATTAAGCTGATCTTTGTTCGTTTTGTTGACCAGCGATTGGAACATAAGACACAGGAACAGAAGGCGCACGAACATAAAGAGCAGGTAAATAAAGCTCAGAGCAAGAAAGCTTAAAAAAATTAAATTAACAAATTATAACATAAACTTAAGGAAAATTTAAGAAATTATGTAGTAAATTTGTAATCTTTTTGATGTACCATAGTATAAGATTGTTTTTTGGAAAGCGTTAATAATGGCTTTCATTATTCTTTAAAGAATGCCGGAGAGGCAGATGAGGTGCAGAATGGATAACAATATATCCGAAAACATAATAGAAGTGAAAAATGTGAAAAAGATTTACCGGATGGGAAAGGAACGAATCTGCGCTGTAGATGAAGTGAGCTTTGCCATTAAAAAGGGTGAATTTTGCTGCTTATATGGTGTATCCGGCTCCGGTAAATCTACTTTGTTAAATCTCATGGCTGGTATTGAAAAGCTATCCTCAGGACAGATTATTATTAAGGGAAGAAACATTCATAAGATGGGAGAAAAGGGTCTGGCGAAATTCAGGCAGGACAATCTGGGCTTTGTATTCCAGTCCTACAACCTGTTGAATATGATGACTGCCCTGGAGAATGTAGAACTCCCGTTAATTTTTAAGCATATACCCGTTAAGAAGAGGAAGAAGATGGCAAGGGATATGCTGGTTAAGGTTGGTCTCGGCCCCAGATTGAAGCATAGACCGAAGGAAATGAGTGGTGGTCAGCAGCAGAGAGTGGGTATTGCCAGAGCCTTTGTTTCGAATCCGGAGATTGTATTTGCTGATGAACCTACGGGAAATCTTGATTCTAAAACCTCAAAGGAGGTTATGGATCTGATCAAAGAGATGGCAAGGACGAATCACCAAACCATTGTTATGGTAACTCACGACCGAAGGCTGGCGGAATATGCAGATCGTATTATTCACATTCTTGACGGAAAGATAGAAAATATTGAAGTGGTACATAAGGCAGAATCGCCAATCGAAGCATTAGGACAATCCGGTGAAGTGGTAGATGAAGTATCATAATACTAGAATAAAGAAATGAAAGGATGCAAAGGGGTAGAAGGATGAGGATGAAAAAGTTTTTAGTTGTACTAATGGCATTTATCATGGTTGCAACAGGAATCACTGGTACAGATAATCAAGTTAAGGCAGCGACTACAACAATAAAGGTAGTTGAAAATCAGGATTTAGTGGCGAATCCAGGGCAAACAACACATTTTAAAGTGCAGATCATTGCCGAAGGAGAGTTCATAGCATTACCGAAAGTGGATTTTGTGGCATCAGGGGATAAAACAGTACCTTTCACCTGTACGACTCCATATTTAACACAGGGAAATAGTCAAGTATTACATATCTCCAATGCTGTAAAAACGAATTTAGAATTCGATGTTAAAATGAGCGATACTGCAGCAATCGGAACCTATCCGGTTAATGTCAGATTCAGATATGATCATGACAATGATACTGAAACAGATGACCTTACAATAACCATAACTCTTAACATTAAGGTAACAGAGGAAAGAACACCAATTCAGTTAACCCTTGTGAATGCATCCTTAAGCAACTCCGCCATAGGAAGTGATACAGATCTTTCCTTCTCTGTTAAGAATGAAGGTGAAATTGATGCAAAAAGTGTTTACCTTACAATGAACTATGGGGATTTTATCGAGGAGAGTTACTCTGCAAAGCAAATTAAAGTTGGAGATCTGATGGGTGGTGCAAATAAGATCCTTACGTTGCCGGTTAAAATACTATCTTCTGCCACTGCGGGCAGAAAGACAATAACGGCTAATTTTACATATAAAACCCCAGATGGTGAAGCAAAGACATCGACCTACAATGTAACTATTAATTTGAGTCCTAATACTTCTTATGATAGTGCGCCCAAATTAGTAGTAGAAGAGGTTACAGCTCCTGATAGCTTAGATCCGGGTGATACCTTTAAAATTAAATTGAATTTGCAGAACATTGGTGGCGTGAATGCTGAGAATGTGGTAGTAGATGTGGACAATACCAGCATTGATACAACCGGCATCCTAAAAGGATATTATACAGATGGGATTACGAGTGCAGATACCATTGAATTAGAAGAGATTAAGACCGTTACGATTCCGCTATCAGTATCAAAATATGCAACCGGCGGATTGAAAACAATCAAATTAGTAATTACCTACACAGATGAAAAGGGAAATGCCTACAATTTAAATAATAATGTTTATGTAGATGTTAAAGCAACTGCTACATCCGGTAGCACAGATATTGTTGTTAGTAATGTAAAACAATCTCCACTGCAGCCAAAAGCTGGAGAAAAGGTCGTAGTAACCTTTAATGTGAAGAATAAAGGCTCCGTAACAGTTAAGGATCTAAAGCTGGCTACCGACGGACTTACATCAGCTACCTTTATTCCAGTCTTATCTGAGCCATACCAATACTTTGAAGAGTTACCGGCAGGCAAATCGGTACAGGTAAAAATACCGCTCATTGTGTCTGAAACCATTGTAGAAGGTGTTAATAATATAACGATAAAATATAGCTATAGCGGCGGAGATGGAACGGTTACGATTCCTGTTCTTAATGTGCAAAATGATTCTGTGACTGTGAGTAAGCCAAAGATTATTGTAAGCAAATATTATACCGATATTGATGAACTTCGCGCAGGCTCAACCTTTAATTTTACCTTTGATTTATACAACACCAATGCAAAGGTGTCTGCAAAAAATATTACAGTGACAATAGCTCAGGCGGATAATATTTTTAGTGTAACGCAGGGAAGCAATAGCTTTTTCATTGAGAAGATGAATCCGGGGGAAACCGTATCTCAAACTCTTGAGATGAAGGTGAAGTCTGACGCGACCACAAAAGCATATCCGCTCGATATTACCATTGATTATGAATATGATGGTGCTGAGCCGAACCCAACCACCGGTGAAATTGGTGAGTCAAAGACGGAGAAGCTGAACCTTCAAGCAATAGAAAATGCCAGACCGGTTGTAGATAATATAAATGTATATTCCTGGGATGGGGTTGTTACGATGGGTAATCCCGCATATCTCTCCTTTGAATTTTATAATATGGGAAAATCTCAGTTAAACAATGTTGTTGCCACCGTGGAAGGGGACTTCACGAAGTCTGATGGTAATATGCAATTTATCGGAAATGTTACAGCAGGAACCTCCTCCTACGTGGAATTTGAGGTTTTACCGAATGTGGAGGGAACTGCCAGCGGTGTGCTAAAGATAAGCTATGAAGATAGTAATGGTGATACAGTGGAGTTTACAAAGGATTTTACAGCAGAGATAATGGGAGCACCTGTAATTGATCCAGGCATGCCAGGGGACGGCTCTGGAGAAGTGTTTAACCCCACACCGGCTGTGAAAGCCCCAATTCTGCCAATTTGGTTATTTGTTATCATACAAGTAATTATTTTTGCATTAGCAGTTCCGATCACCAGAAAGATCATAATAAGCTCCTATCGAGCAAAGCTTCGTAAAAAGGAAGAAGAACAATACTAACAGAAGGCAAGAGTTCTGGAAATAGAATGGAGGAGTAGAGAGGTATGGAGTTAAATTTGACTGAATTTAATATAGCATCCCTAACAGCAGTAACCACAGTAACAACCAGCGAAGTGATGCCTGGTGGGGATGGAGCTTATACAGATGGTGGTATAAATACAGAGGTAGGAGTGGCATCGGGCAATGATCCGTTGCTATCCTCGTGGCCATTTGTCATAGGTATTTCAGCAGCAGTGTTGCTTGTCAGTGTTGCTTTAGGAATATTACTGGCTAAGAGAAAAATCAAAAAAGGAATTGAGCTATATGAAGATTAGCGACTTGTTCAAAATGGGATTAAGGAGTCTGTCTCGTAGAAAAGCTAGAACAGTATTAACCGTAATTGGTGTTATTATTGGCGCTCTATCCATTATTATTGTAATTTCAATTGGAAAAGGGATGGAGAGTAATTTCGAAACCCAGGTCATGCAACAGGGAGGAATCACTACAATTACGGTAAGCACCTATGCTGACGTATTTGATGATGATGGCAATTGGATTAGTAATAAGGAACAAAAGCTGGATGATCATTTGGTGGAGCAAATCAGAACCATAGAGCATGTACGTGCTGTTTCTCCGGTAATTAATAAAAGTGCGACCCTGTATAGCGGGAAGTATATGAGTTGGATTAATATCACAGCCATGGATATGAGTGTATTTGAGGCTTTTGACTTCCCAGAACTTACCTATGGTACCTATCCTTCTGAGGAGGATAATTCCCAAATTATCTTTGGATATACATCACCCTATGGTTTTCAGGATCCAACCTCTAGAATGGGGCAGCAAAAGCAAATTGACATGCAAAAGACGAAGGTTGAGCTTCGATTTGATGAATTTCAACCGGATACGAAGAAAAAGGCCTTCAGTCTTCCGTTAAAAAACATCTCTAAAATGGTTCAGACCAATGGAGAATTCGACTATAATACATATATGGATATGGATTACCTAAAGGAAATCTATATGAAATACTGTAATACCCTTTCCTTGACGGATCGTAAAAAAGCAATTAAAACCATAGAAGAGTATAATCAGATTAAGCTGAATGTTGATAATGTAAATAATGTAACAGAAGTGCAGGAAGAAATCGAGAAATTAGGATTTCAATCCTATAGCATGATGCAATATTTGGAACCACTTAAGAATGCATCCAAAACGCTGCAAATTGTTATCGGTATTCTTGGCGCGGTAGCTATGGTGGTATCTGCAATCAATATTGCTAATACAATGATTATGTCCATTTATGAACGGACAAAGGAAATTGGTATTATGAAGGTTTTGGGATGTACGATTAGGGATATCAGAAACCTGTTCTTATTTGAAGCTGCGATGATAGGTTTGTTTGGGGGACTCGTAGGAGTTATTCTGGGTTATATTGCATCCTTCTTGTTTAATACCTTTGGAGGACCGGTATTTAGTGTTCTAATGTCAGGTGGTGCAATGTATGATATGGCAAATACAAAGTTTTCAATTATACCGTTTTATTTACCTTTTGCCTCATTAGCAATATCCGTTGCAGTAGGTCTTCTGTCCGGTTATTTTCCGGCAGTTCGTGCAACCAGAATAAGTGCTATTGAAGCCATGAAGACAGAAGGTTAAAAAAGCTTACTCCTTAAATTTGAATATAACAGATATGACCTAGAACAAGTGTCTAAAGGATGAAAATCTTTTTTAGACACTTGTTTTAGTTTAATAGCGTAGATTGAATTTGATTTTTGGGTTACATATGGTATAATATCGACAGATATTATGATTTGCGCGAGATTCACTGCGTTGGTATAAAGTGGGCTATTTATGATCAAATCATATTTTACCATATACAAAATTAAGGACGAGGTGATGAGATGAAATGTAATGTTTGTGGAAGACAGACAATAAATGAAGAAGCAAATTTTTGCGAATACTGCGGAAGCTCCTTCCGAGAACATATGCAACAGCAGCCGATGAATCAAATGCCACCATACAATCAGGGCAATGTATTTAATCAGGGAAATCCGTACAATCAAGGAAATGCGTACAATCAAGAAAATCCATATGGTGCAGGGTCAATGCCTAATATGATGCCAGGAGCTAATCAGCAGAGTGATCCTAATATGGTACAACCGGAGAAGCCAACCTCTTTCCTGGATTGGTTAGGCACCTATGGAATTATGCTGATTCCATGTGTAGGATGGCTGGTGTTTATTGTAATGCTATTCATTTGGGGCTTTGGTAACAAAGCTTCCGCCAGTAAGAAGAACTGGGCAAGAGCAACACTGATCTTTGCAGGCGCATTGTTACTAATACTTATTGCATATTTGGCAATGGTGATGCCATTATATATGGATGTCTATACCCAGATGATGAATGGGACTTTTGATATGAACAGCTACTATAATAGCATTAATGGTATAAACTAATTAGATATAAAATAACAGTTATAAACAATATAATTTTTAACTGTTATTGAATGAATAATAAAATGTGAGGTTGATTATGAGTACAATAAGAACAAGATTTGCGCCAAGTCCAACTGGAAGAATGCATGTGGGTAATTTAAGGACGGCGTTATACGAATATTTGATTGCAAAGCATGAGGGAGGTTCCTTCATCCTGAGAATAGAGGATACTGATCAGGAGCGTCTAGTGGAGGGTGCAGTAGATATTATCTTCCGTACCATTAAGGGAACCGGATTAATTCATGATGAAGGTCCGGATAAGGATGGCGGTTACGGCCCATATGTACAAAGTGAACGTATGGCTAGCGGCATTTATCTGGAGTATGCAAAACAGCTGGTTGAAAAGGGAGCGGCATATTATTGCTTCTGTACCAAGGATCGTCTAGCTTCACTAAAGACAGCAGTGGGAGGTAATACTGAAGACGAAGAGGAAGAGAAGGATGTTAAGGAAATTACAAAGTATGATAAGCACTGTCTTCATTTAACAAAAGAAGAGACCCTCGCAAATCTGGCTGCAGGCATTCCTTATATCATTCGTCAAAATAACCCGACCGAGGGTTCTACTACCTTCCATGATGCGATTTTCGGTGATATCACGGTGGATAACGAAGAGCTTGATGATATGATATTAATTAAATCAGATGGTTATCCCACTTATAATTTTGCAAATGTTATTGATGACCATATGATGAAAATTACACATGTTGTAAGAGGAAATGAGTATCTGTCCTCTACTCCGAAGTACACTAGACTATATCAGGATTTTGGCTGGGAAGAGCCCGTTTATGTTCACCTTCCGTTAATCACAAATGAAGAGCATAAGAAATTAAGTAAGCGCAGCGGACATTCCTCTTATGAAGATTTATTAGAGCAAGGCTTTGTGTCAGAGGCTATCATTAACTTTGTTGCGCTTCTGGGGTGGAGTGCTCCTAACAATACTGAAATTATGTCCTTGGACGAATTGATTCAGGAGTTTGATTATACTCATATCAATAAGGCACCGGCTGTATTCGATATCGTAAAGCTTCGCTGGATGAATGGTGAGTATTTAAAGAAAATGGACTTTGATCAATATTATGAGCTGGCGTTGCCTTATCTTAAGTCTGCTATCACAAAGGATCTGGACTTAAAGATGATCGCCGCATTAGTGAAAACCAGAATTGAGACCTTGGTGGATATCAAGGATATGATTGATTTCTTTGAAGAATTACCAGACTATGATATCGCAATGTTTACACATAAGAAAATGAAGACGGATAGTGCAAGCTCACTCCAGACCTTAACTGACTTATTACCTCAGTTTGAAGCGCTTGAGGATTATTCTGAAGCTAGTATAGAAGCACTTTTAATGGCGTATATTGCTGAGAAAGGTATTAAAAACGGACAAGGTCTATGGCCTATTAGAACGGCAGTATCCGGTAAGCAGTCAACCCCTGGTGGTGCATATGAGATTATGAATATTCTGGGTAAGGAAGAGAGTCTTCGTCGTATTAAGGTAGCAATGGATAAACTTAGTTAGTCAGGCGGAGGAGCTATGAAGATGAACGAAGCACAGCAAAAAGCTGTGCATCACAAGGACGGCCCTATGCTAGTGCTTGCCGGACCAGGTTCCGGCAAGACACTGGTAATTACAGAACGAACCAGATGGTTGATAGACGAGAATGGAGTCCCAGAGGATCAAATACTGGTAATAACCTTTACCAAGGCTGCCGCGAATGAGATGAAGATGCGCTTTCTTGCTACACGGGATGGAAAACGGACGGGGGTTAGCTTTGGCACTTTTCATGCAATTTTTTTTACAATATTAAAGCATGCCTATCGTTTTACCTCTGCCAATATTGTTCGGGAGGAAGTAAGGCATCAATATATGAAGGAGATCATTCATCGAATGCAACTAGAGTTCGAGGATGAAAAAGAGCTCATTGCTGATCTTTTCTCTGAAATTAGTTTGGTGAAGGGCAGTAGAATTAATCCACAAAATTATTACTCTATATCCTGCTCCGATGAGGTATTTCGCTCTATTTATCATGAATATGATAAACGCTTACGACGAGCAAATTTGATCGATTTTGATGATATGCTGCTCATGTGCTACGAGCTGTTGGCGCAGCGAAAGGATATTCTGGCGCTATGGCAGAATAAGTTTAAGTATATTTTGGTGGACGAATTCCAGGATATCAATCTCGTACAGTATGAAATTGTTAAGCTATTGGCAGCACCCCAAAATAATCTTTTTATTGTCGGGGATGATGATCAATCAATTTATCGTTTTCGTGGAGCGAAACCAGAGATTATGCTTGAATTTCCAACAGATTATCCTGAGAGTAAGAAGTTACTTTTGGACATGAACTATCGTTCTTCTTCCAATATTTTAGATGCATCAAATTACTTGGTAAAGAACAATGAAAATAGATTTGAAAAGAACGTCAGAGCGGTAAAGGACGCAGGTGAAGGGCTTGTCTTTCGTCATTTCCCCACACTTTCTGAGGAGAATACCGCAGTGACCGAAGAGATATTGAGTTTATACAAAAAGGGAATTCCCTTATCCCAAATGGCTATCTTGGTTCGAACCACTCTTGGAGCTGGTTCACTGGTACATAAGTTAATGGAATATAATATTCCTTTTCACATGAAGGACAGCCTGCCAAATATCTTTGATCACTGGATAACCAGAGATCTTCTCTGTTACATTCAGATTGCTATGGGCAAGTCAGACCGTGGCTTATTTCTGCAAATCATTAATCGCCCCAAGCGTTATATTAGCCGTGACTGCTTTGATACACCAATGGTGGACTTAGATTCTGTTAAGGATTATTATGAGGATAAGAATTGGGTTTTGGAACGGATTGATCAACTGGAATATGATCTTGCCTTATTGTCAGGAATGAAGCCTTACGCAGCAGTTAATTACATCAGAAAAGGTATTGGCTATGAGGATTATCTGAAAGAGTACGCAGAGTTTCGAAAGATTAAGTCGGAAGAGCTAATTGATGTTCTGGATGAGATACAGGAGAGTGCCAGAGAATTTCAGTCCTATGAGGATTGGTTTGCTTCTATGGAGGACTATAAGGAAGAGTTGAAGAAGCAGGCAATCGATAATAAGGAGCTGAAAAAGGAAGGCGTAATGCTTGCCACGATGCACAGCGCAAAGGGACTTGAATTTGAAGCAGTGTTCATCGTAGATGCAAACGAGGGAATTACCCCGCATAAAAAGGCTGTTTTGGCCGCCGACCTGGAAGAGGAGCGAAGGTTGTTCTATGTTGCCATGACGAGAGCTAAGAGCTTGCTATATATCTTTAGTGCCAGGGAACGTTATAATAAGACAGTTCCATGGTCGCGTTTTATTGATGAAATTATGGAGAATAAAACAAAACAGAAATAGTTAGTGCTCGGTTGAATTTGTTTCATAAAAAACGATGTAGCATGAAAAACGAGGTAGCATAAAAAACGATATACCATATAAAATGCCCAGGTAGTTTATTAACCACCTGGGCATCCGTTGCGATTATCTTATTTGTGAAAGATTACTCTTCCTCTTCTTCCTCATCCTCATCGAATAATTCATCATATTCCATGGAATCTAAGAGCTCTTCGAAGGCATCAGCAACTGCTTCGAATTCTGCATCATCATCAATGTTAAGTAACTGAGGATCTTCGTCGCCTTCCTGAATGAAACGATATAAGAATACGTTATCATCCTCTTCCTCGCCTTCTTCAGGCTGAAGTGCAATGTATTCTTTGTCATCTACAGTAAAGATTTCTAATACAACACAATTTAATTCGGTTCCGTCATCTAAGGATAATGTGATTGAATCATGTTCATGGTCGTGATCGTGATCATGTCCGCAGCCGCAGCCGTCACCGTGTTTATGCTCGCTCATTTTACTACCTCGCTTTTTTTGATTTTTTACACTAAATACTAAGGTTCGACTCAGTGTGAATTCCTCTTATAATGAAAAGAGGAACATAAGTAGAATGTACCAGATTGAGGTAAAAAATGCAAGTAGTAAAAAGAACATATAAGAATTGAATAAGAAAAAATTTACAGCAGCTGAGGATGACTGTTCTATAAATAGGCATTGACTTTAGTTTCAAATACCTTAAAATATTAAGGGTGTATATAAAAGTAAGAGGATAGTCGATTAGGCTACCCTACATGAGACATAGATTATTTCCTAAATACCCGAGAAAGGAGCAAGGTGAATGCAGGAGAATCTGAGAAATATTAAAATATCGGTACGAAATCTGGTGGAATTCATCCTCTGCTCCGGTGATTTGGATAATACAAAGACAAGAAGTGATGCGGATGCCATGCAGGCCGGCAGTAAAATGCACCGTAAGCTGCAAAAGCAGATGGGAGCTAATTATACCGCCGAAGTACCGTTAAGCATTACAGTGCCGGTGAGCAGGGAGGATATCTCCTTTGAGCTCACGATTGAGGGGCGAGCGGATGGAATCATCAATAATAATATAATACAGGAGGATTTCTCTGTACTGGTTTTTGAAGAAGAGGAGGCGAATCCTCCGGATATTGTGATCGATGAGATTAAGGGTGTATATCTGGAGCTGTCTCATCTGACTGCTCCGATTGCAGTGCATCGTGCTCAGGCAATGTGCTATGCCTATATCTATGCCACGAAATATGAGCAGCAACGAATTGGTATCCGTATGACCTATTGTAATCTGGAGACCGAAAATTTGCGCTATTTCGAAGAGACCTTCCGCTATAAGGAATTAAGTGACTGGTTTGAACACCTGGTGGAGGAATATGCAAAATGGGCTGTATGGCAGATTAAATGGTGTGATAAAAGGGATACGGCCATTAAGACGATGGATTTTCCCTTTGAATATAGAGGGGGGCAGAAGGAGCTGGTTACCGGTGTATATAAGACAATTCTTCGTAAAAAGAAATTGTTTATTGAAGCTCCCACCGGTGTCGGCAAGACGATTTCCACCGTGTTTCCCGCCATTAAAGCAATGGGGGAGGGGTTGGCTGATAAGGTCTTTTATCTGACTGCAAAGACGATTACCCGAACCGTAGCGGAAGAAACCTTTAAAATTTTAAGCAACAAGGGACTGGATTTTAAGGTGGTAACGATTACGGCAAAGGAAAAGGTATGTATTTTAGACAAACCGGATTGTAACCCAGGAGCCTGTCCCAGAGCAAAGGGTTATTTTGATCGTGTAAATGATGCGGTATATGATTTGCTTACGAATGAGAATGATATCTCAAGGGATCTTATTACGGATTATGCGGAGAAGCATTGCGTCTGCCCCTTTGAGATGGGGTTGGATGTGACCTTATGGTCGGATGCGATTATTTGTGATTATAATTATGTCTTTGATCCAAATGTTTATTTAAGGCGTTTTTTTAGCAATGATAAGCAGAATAATTTTGTATTCTTAATTGATGAAGCTCATAACCTGGTAGACCGTGCAAGAGAGATGTATAGTGCAGTGCTTTACAAAGAGGATTTTCTTGAGGTTAAGAGATTGGTAAAGGATAAAAGCGGTAAGCTGGCAAGACAGCTGGATTATTGCAATAATGATTTGCTGAGACTTAAGCGAGAATGTGATGACTTTGAGGTAATTGATAACGTGGATGGCCTGTGTGTTCATTTGATGAGCCTGATGACGGAATTTGAGACCTTTTTGCAGGAAAGCTTTATCTCTGAGGGGAAGGAGACGATACTGCGACTATTTCTGGATATTCGCCATTTTCTTAATATCTATGATATCCATGATGATAATTATACTATTTATAGTGATTACGAGGAAGATCGTTTTCGTCTAAAGTTACAGTGTATGGATCCATCCAGGAACTTGCAAAATTGTATGGCGAGGGGAAGAAGTACAGTCCTTTTTTCTGCCACACTGCTCCCCATCGGGTATTATATGGAACAGCTGGGAGGAAAAAAGGAAGAGGATTATGCCGTGTATGCGCCGTCTACGTTCCTGACCGAGAATCGATTAATTATGGTAGGGAATGATGTCAGTACAAAATATACCAGAAGAAATGCCAAGGAATATGAGAAGATATGCAGTTATATCAAAGAGTTCGCCGGGGCGAAAGCTGGGAATTATATGGTCTTCTTTCCTTCCTACCAGATGCTACAGGAAATAGCGGAGCTAGTGGGTGAAGAACTCGAAGGGCTTGTTGTACAGAGCAGCAATATGACGGAAGAAGAGAAGGAATTGTTTTTAGACGAGTTTGTGGAGAACCCGAAGAAGAGTCGGATTGGCTTTTGTGTTATGGGTGGTATCTTCAGTGAAGGAATCGATCTAAAGAGTAATCGACTGATTGGAGCGATTATCGTTGGAACGGGGCTGCCGATGGTATGTAACGAACGAGAATTATTCCGTGGTTATTTTGACCAGAAGAATGGTACAGGCTTTGACTATGCATACCTTTATTCGGGGATGAATAAGGTACTCCAGTCCGCAGGAAGAGTCATCCGAACAAAGGATGATCGGGGTGCTATTTTATTGCTGGATGAACGGTTTCATCAGAAGCAGTACTATAACCTTTTTCCAAGAGAATGGTTTCCTTACCTTACAGTAAATCAGGCATCCATGAAATCCTATCTGCAGGATTTCTGGAATGCCTGATGGTGATTCCTTATAAGATCATACGAATCTGTTCCCTAACACAACTAACCTTGATGTGACGCTGTATAGATGGGATCTCCCCATCTGTATGCACTGGTGTGTCACTATCCATAATAATCTCAAGCTCGGAGCAATGGAAGGCTTCTACACCCTTATGCTTAATATGGGCGCCGGTAAATATGGTAGGTAGCAGAAGGAAGGCTTTCAGCCGGCTCATATTATGGACAAGGCAGATGCTCAGCTTCCCGTCGCTAGGATCTGCATTCGGAGCCATTAATAAGCCTCCGCCTTCATATTTATGAATCATGTTTGAAACTAAGAACACCTTGTGATAGGTGTCTTTTTTTCGCCCATCAACAATAAGAGTAGCACTTAGGCTCTTTAGAGTTATTAATTGTTTAATGGCAATTGCAATATACACGAATTTTCCTGCACCAATACGGTTAAGTCTTTTCTTAAGCGGTGAAGACTGAACCTCGTTGCATACACTTGCATCATATCCCATACCACTGGAGCAGATGAATTTGCGAGGAGCAAGGTCAGTATCAAGAAAATGAATACTTCCGTAATCTAAATATTTAAATTTTTTGGGCTTAAGAACATTATTAAGAGCCTCAATAGGATTCTTAGGTATCTTAAGACTTCTTGCAAGGTCATTGCTGGAGCCGGAAGGAATATAACCAAGGAGAACCTTAGAGAAGTCATCAATGCCGTTTAACACTTCATTCATCGTGCCGTCACCGCCAAGGATAACAATATTTTTTATATCAGTGCTATCACTGCAGATTTGTTTTGTAAGCTCTGTAGCGTGTCCGAGGTGTTTGGTAAAGGAAACTGTATAGGGCACGTTTCTCTTATCTAATTCATCTTTCACCGTCCACCAGAAGCGAATTCCCCTTCCGGAACTGGATTTTGGATTTACTATAAAATGATACATAGGAAAGACCCCTTTAATCGTAAAGTTTATATTAATTTTATAAATTAATCTTAGCTTATAACTGATTTAATGTCAATGCCATAGGGAGTTGCTGGCAGAGTGATTGAGCTATAAAAAATCCAGATAAAAATCAGCAATTTAATATTTTTTCTCGGCGGTTATAAAAAAAAATTAATTTGTCGCTTTTACATCCATAAAGGGGGGAGTTTGTTGATAATATGTTGATTCCTCTTTGATATAATTAACATTGTCAATAATGTCAAAAAAGCACGAAAATGACAAGACAATTGGCGATGAAAAAAGGAGGATAAAATGAAAAAAATACGAAACATGCATATTCCCCAGCGTTTGCTAGCATTGGTGATGATCTTTGCTATTATGCTGGGCGTTCCCGTTCCGGCCATGGCAGCGCAGCCGCCGACTACGGCAAACCAATGGAACCCATCAACTATTTGGCAGGAAAGAGCTGTCGATGTGGATATGGACGTAGCATCGGACGGCACTCCCTATGCCGCGTTTACAATGGGTACAGGTGAACTAAAGGTGTGCTATTACCAGGATAGCGATTACGGCTGGGTAGGATTAGGCGATACGAATATCACGGATGCCGCCGACGATGTCGCAATCAAAGTTTATGATAGTACAACATACCGGCTCGTCTGGGTGGCATATAAGACGAAGTCAGGAACTGCAGCTGTGATTCAGTGTTCATACCAGAAAAACAGTACGAACACCTGGACCACTTGGCATGATTTTGGTACCGCGTCGGCCGCCGGTCAAAGATTAGCCGAAGGGTTCAGTGTCCTCTCTGTGGATACGGACTCCACTGGATCTCCCTATATTGCCTATGCAACCAATACAATCAACGGCTATCTCACATGGAGCAGCAACGGCAGTTGGGTAACGCCCGAGGACTTTGTCAACGTGCCGGGTGTTGGAGTAACCAGCGTGTCACTGGATGTTACAAATGATGATACTCCCTATGTGGCTTATGCCGGCTCCGCTTCAAGCGCCGTAAAATATAGGGAAACCAGCGGCAGTAGTACGTATTTTGAAACTGTAGGTGGATCCAATCTTAGTGGTGATGCCTATGCCGGTACGCTGGTGGATATGCAGGTTGTCAACGGTACATCCTATGTTATGTATGTCCCAAGCGGAAATAAAAACAAACTGTATGTTTTAAAAACCAATTCGGAGGGGTGGTGGGAGGATGAGCCTTCCGAAATTATGGCTTCCGCAGACATCAGCGCAGCCTCCCTGTATGTGACGGCGGAAGGCACGCCCTATGTGGCCTATTGTTCTAATGGCAGCGTTAGGGTAGTAAAATACATCAGCAATGCTTGGGAAGTGCTTGGCAGTCCGATTTCCCAAACGGGGGGACAGATCTCCCTGCATGTGGAGTCAGACGGCACAGCTATGCTGTCATATATCGACAGTGAAACCATTTACCCTACCTGTCAGATTTATTCCCTTCCAAGCGCCGAGGCCAATATCATCAGCGTAAACACTCCGGCAAATGCCGCTTATGATAATGACGGAACATACAGCGCAACGGTTACCAACAGTGTTGTCAGTCAGCTGGTTGATGTTACGGTAAGCGATGGCGCAAGCTGGGCACTGTATAGCGACGCTGCCTGCGAACAGGAAATCTACTATAAGACCATGAGCTTGATTGTAGGTGCAAATACGGCTTACATTAAGGTTACGGCGGAGAATAACACAACACAGAAATATACCTTGACCATTACCCGAGAAGCTGTACTGCAAAGCGACGAAAAGTCAGTTACCAGTGTAACAATGCCGACAGGCGCAGTTCTTGATAACACCGGGTGTACAGTCACTGCCACGGTTGCCAATGAAGTTACCAGTCAGCAGATTAACGTAACCGTAAGCAATGCTGCGACCTGGGCACTGTATAGTGATTCAGCTTGTGAACAGGAAATCGACAATAAAACCTTGAACCTGAACGTAGGAGCTAATATCGCTTATATCAAGGTCACGGCAGAGAACGGTACAACGCAGAAATATACCATTACCATTACCAGAGAAGCTACACCGCTAAGCAGTGAAAAGTCGGTTATCGGCGTAACAATGCCGACAAATGCAGTTCTTGATACCCTAGGGCGTACAGTCACTGCCACGGTTGCCAATGATGTTACCAGTCAGCAGATTGACGTAACCGTAAGTAATGCTGCGACCTGGGCACTGTATAGTGATTCAGCTTGTGAACAGGAAATCGACAATAAAACCTTGAACCTGAACGTGGGCGCAAATACCGCTTATATCAAGGTCACGGCAGAGAACGGCACAACACAGAAATATACCATTACTATTACCAGAGAAGCTACACCTCTAAGCAGTGAAAAGTCGGTTATAGGCGTAACAATGCCGACAGATGCAGTTCTTGATACCCTAGGGCGTACAGTCACTGCCACGGTTGCCAATGATGTTACCAGTCAGCAGATTGACGTAACCGTAAGCAATGCTGCGACCTGGGCACTGTATAGTGATTCAGCTTGTGAACAAGAAATCGGCAATAAAACCTTGAACCTAAACGTGGGTGCAAATACCGCTTATATCAAGGTCACGGCAGAGGATGGTACAACACAGAAATATATCATTACCATCAGAAGAGAAGATGCATTAACAGCACCGACTATTACAACCCAGCCGGTTAATCAAACAGTGATAGAAGGACAGACTGTAGCTTTTACAGTAGCTGCAGCAGGAGATGGCCCTCTTTTCTACCAGTGGAGAAAGGATGGAGCAGATATCGCTGGAGCTACCTCCAGCACACTTACAATCTACAATGCGAATCCTTCGGATGCAGGAAGCTATAGCTGTTATGTAAGCAATGAGGTAGGGAATGTTACCAGTAATGCTGCAACTCTTACTGTCAACCTGCCTGGTTCGCTGGTTCTTACTGCGGTACCCGGTGACCAGAACATAACACTGACCTGGAACAATATATCCGAAGCAGACAGCTACAGTGTATATAAAGACAATTTACTCATAGAAACAGTTAGCGGAAGTGCAATTAACGTTACCGGACTTACTAACGGAACCTCCTATAGCTTTGAAGTAAAGGCATTAGACAGTCAAATGAGTGTCCTTGCGTCTTCCGGACAAATAAGCGCCACACCTGTTACAATTCCCGGAATACCTACTGGGATAACTGCCATTGCAGGAAACAGTCAAGCGACCGTAAGCTTTACGCCACCATTGGATAACGGCGGCAGCCCCATCACCGGATATATTGTGACCTCCAGTCCCGGCAATATTACAGCAGCAGGTAGCGGAACGACGATTACAGTCCCAGGCCTGAGTAATGGGATCACATACACCTTTACGGTAAAAGCAATCAATGCGGCAGGTAACGGAACGGCTTCTGCTGTCTCCAATGCAGTAACACCTCAAAGTCCATCGGGTAGCGGAAGCTCTGGCGGGGGCACGACACCAGTTGCACAAGATCCATCCGGTGTAACACAGATAGTTGTGGATGTTAAGCAGGGTAATACAGACAGCACAGTTTCCAGGATCACGGTAGAAAGAAGTACGGGAAGCGACGGAAAGAAAACCGATACAGTGACCTATCAGGAAGCGAAAGCGGAAGAGACTGTCAAGAAATTAAAGGAAGAAAACAAGGATACAGCAAGAATTGTAATTCCAGATGAAAAAGATGAGGTATCGCAGACAAAGGTCAATGTTCCCGCCAAAGCCCTTGAGGTATTGGCCAAAGGAGGAATTAATCTGCAGATTGATACCGAAGAAGCAAAGATTGATATTTCCAAAAATACAATAGCCGGCATCAGTCAGGGCACAGAGGAGGATCTCTATTTCTGGCTGGTACCGGTTAAGGATAAAGCACAGAGGGAAACCGTGATAAATCAGGCATTGCTGAAAGCAGCCATTGTAAGCGGAAATACGAATAGCAGCATATCAATTGTTGGGAATCCGGTTACCATTGAAACCAACATGTCTTCCACAGAGGCGGATATCACTCTTCCTCTGACCGGAATTACATTACCTTCCGATTCAGCAGAAAAAGCTGCCTTATTACAGCAGCTGGGAATCCGATTCCATATCAATAAGTTCAGTACCTTTACGGTAGTCAAAACGGACGCTTTCTTAAAATCCTCGAATGCCAATATCTTAAAGGTGATTGCACCGTCTGCTTCGACGATAAAAGGAAGTGTGATTACCGCTTCTGTTGCAAACAAAACCGACAGCGTAACAGTTAAACTTAAAGTAAATGACAAAGCGGTATGGAAGCTCTACAAGGATAAGAACTGTACTAAGGCAGTTGCACAGAATAAGCTGAACTTAGTAACGGGAACGAATATCTCTTATGTCAAGGTGACAGCCGACGATGGAACTTTTAAAGTATATAAGCTGACAATAAACAGAGAGTACTCTACAGCAGCCGATATCCTCAAGGTAAGCACCCCTGCCAAGGCTAGGGTGAAAGGAAAAACTGTTACAGCAGCAGTGGCAAATGAGACAGCTTCTGTAAAAATCAACCTGAGGGTGAGTGATAAAGCAACCTGGAAGCTGTACAGTGACAAGGCATGTACGAAGGAAATAGCCAATCATAAGC
>JAQZBD010000047.1 GCA_029239235.1 Herbinix sp. | reverse complement strand
TTCACACTCATAATATGGGGTGCTGTTTTCCTAATATGCTCCAGTTCAAAAGCCTCAGT
This sequence comes from Herbinix sp., assembly GCA_029239235.1. Taxonomy (GTDB): domain Bacteria; phylum Bacillota; class Clostridia; order Lachnospirales; family Lachnospiraceae; genus Mobilitalea. The sequence goes on along the minus strand of JAQZBD010000047.1, from coordinate 20,887 downwards.
ACACTCCATGGGCATTCCGTTGATCGTAACACCTTCCAGCTTACTTACCTCTTGCAGGAAATATTGTTTTAATTCATACATGGTATCAATTTTACGATCAAAATCAATATAAAGTTCCTTAACAGCCTGTCCAATACCTGCAATTCCAGATACATTTTCAGTGCCGGAACGAATTCCCCTTTGATGACCACCGCCGAACATGGTAGGATTTATCTTCACCTTATCACTTGCATATAAGACTCCAATTCCTTTTGGTCCATGTATTTTATGTCCGGAAAAGGATAATAAATCAATTCCTTCTCTTTTAGGTAAAATTCTATATTTTCCAAAAGCCTGAACAGCATCGACATGGATAAGGATGTCCTTTTTTAGCTTTTTGAGTTCCAGTGCTATTTCTGTGATATCCTGCACTGATCCAATCTCATTATTGACATACATCATCGATACCATTAAGGTATCTTCACCGATTAGCTCATATAGCTTTGGCTTTATAATCCGTCCGGTTGAATCCACGGGCAGAAAACTAACCTGAAAGCCTTGCTCCTCCAGGTGCACCACAGCCTGATGCACGGAAGGATGCTCTATTCTTGTAGTAATAATATGCTTCGCTCTGCGCCTATTGGCCATTGCTGTCCCAATAAGGGCTAAATTATTGGCTTCTGTTCCACCTGAGGTAAAGATTATTTCCTTAGGCTCCACCTTAAGCGTACTTGCAATAATTGCTGCTGCCTCTTTCATATATTGCTCAGCCTTGACACCCATACGATGCATAGAGGAAGGGTTACCATAATCCTCCTTCAAGGTCTGTAACATGATCTCATAAACTCCCTGTGTAGGCTTCGTTGTAGCCGAGTTATCCAAATAAACTTCCATTTGTACCTCCATAATTACTGCTTTAGTGGATGAACAAATACACATACTAAAGCTGATTATACCTCATAAAATGATTTTTGGCAAAACATAATTCGACGCCAAATCATTTCTGTGAATCAGATCATATCTTTTTGTTCTATCAAAGGATTCACTAAGCTGATTCATCGTTATAAATTAAAGTATGTAACATTTGTTTTATTGATAGTCGTAATTAGTTCGATATTTTTCAAGTATTTTTATAATCCAATATGGATTTACACTGACTTCCTTATCACCGGAATTTAAATAAATTCCCATATGAAGATGAACGTCAAACTGTCCGGTCGTACCTTCCGGACCATATCCACTGTCACCCATGAACCCAAGCAGCTGTCCTGCTATAACACCATCACCCTGCTTTATCTCCGGTGCATAAGAGTATAAATGGGCATAATAAAAGTAAGCTCCTGACTCAGAACGTATCCCAATTCGATAACCTCCCTGTTCCAGCCAGCCTATCTTTTCTACAATGCCATTCGTCATGCTAATAATCGGGAAATACCCTCGCTCATTATTGGAAGCCATTAGATCCGTTCCTTCATGCTTTCGCTTTCCACCATAGGTTCTGGGCTTGTACCAGGAATCTTCATAGGATACATCCGCTCCCTCCATCCTGGGAACCGGAAAATACTCAAGATCATTCAGAACTGCTTTATAATCCTCATATAAATCTCGAAAGTCTTTCTCATACACCAGACTTCCAATACCGCGAAGAAAGGTCTGTTCATCCACTGGCTCCTTCTGCTCTAAATCATAATCATTTAGCAGCATGCTTACAGCTAAATATCCATATTCATCAACCATAGGAATATTTTTCAAACTTGGATTACGCTTTAACAGGTGATTTGTTCTGCTTTTTATCAGCCTAAAGGCCTCCTCATCCAATTTCATAACTCGAAAGGACTCATAATTGATACCTTCTTCGATTACCTCCTTCACCTGAAGGTGTGTATGCAAAAGCTTAAGACAATAACCAGAAATAACCACAGTAACAATGCATAAAAGCAGCAGACCAATTAGTTCCTTGTGAAAAGAGGCGCTGCTTCTTTTTTCAAATCCAAGCATGCGATAATAAGCAGCATTTCTTCTATTCGTTACATTTCTATATTGTGTCATATCAAGTACCTCAAGACTTATTTAACATTTAATCATATGTTTGTCTTAGGTATAACATTCACCACATCCCAAATTCCTTAAAAAAAGAAGAAAGTCTATTTTCACGTTTCACAGTCATCCATTTATATTACTGTTTTCCTGCAGGACATGAGACAAGTGCATCCGGAGAATAAGATTCCAGATGCACTCGGTTCTGTTCTTAAATATTACTTTATTCTTCCATAAATATATAATTAACCCAACAAAAAAAATTTCCATACACTAACGCGGTTAAGATGGGTGTATCTATATCCATATGGGCGCAGACCGGGCCTCCCGTGATTGCCTGCACTTGGCAAGCATGGGATGTTAAAGGCAAGCCCAGGTGGATATAGATACACCCATCTTAACCTCACAGCCTAAACCCTTCCCATTTACCGGGCTAATCATCTTATTATTGTGCACTACCATTTTGAGCATCCGAAGATACCTCCGAATTTGGAGATGTTTCCGCCATAGTATCACCGAAAATAAAGCTATGAAGAACCTCAATATTTGCAGCATAATCAGGGATAAGCACTGACATACCGCGTACCTTAACATTATCCTGGAAGGTTCCATCAGCCGGGATTCTACACTGCTCGATATTCATGGTTCCCATATCTATGTAGGAATTAAGGATTAACTGGAAGGCTTTACTATCAATATCAGTGGTAATCATCGGAAGATATTTCAGCATGAGATTAGCAAGCTCAGCTTTATTTTTCGTTTTGTATTTTTCGAAGATTGCATTTAGGATAATACGATGTCGATCTGTTCTGCCATAATCATTGTTATTACCAGTGATGGTTGATCTTTTACGTACACGTGCGTAGCCTAATACCTGGTTACCATTTAAAAGCTGCTTACCTTCCACAACATCCCGGTTTGCCGGGTCTGAAATATAATTTGTTGAATTCAGGTAATCTGCTTCACCATTCGTTAAGGTTATCTCAAGTCCACCCATTTCATCAATGATTTTCTCGAAATTCTCAAAATTAACCATAACACAGCCATCTAGTTTTAAATCAAGATTCAATGCGATTGTCTCGTATAACAGATCCAAACCACCTGTTTCATAAGCAACATTCAGCTTGTTATCCTTATAACCGGGAATCTGTACCAGCATATCCCTCATCAGGGACGTCAGCTTTAGGGTTTTATTAACTGTATTTATGGTCGCTACAACGATTACATCCGTTCTACCTCTCGCGTCACCGTTTCCAATAGCCTCTTCGCCCAAAACTAATACATTATAAACGCCCTCTTCATGACGCCCAACTCCAGAGGTATTTGGCCATATGATTGTGGTAGGATTGACCTCCTGACCTTTTGAGCTTAGATCTTCGTCATCAACATAATCAATATCAACTGCTACATCCTCACCATCTTCAAAATCACCGGTCCAAGCGGCCCATATGGTACCACCCAGATTAACCCCCATGCTTAATAGCAGATTATTTCCCGGTTTCGTAAATGCCAGAAAGAATAAAATACCGATGATCGACAATACTGTCAGAACAACACCGCTTTGAATCTTCATCCACCAAACCTTCTTCTGTTTTTTTTCTTTTATGGTTTCTTCCAGGGAATTCTCCTTGGTGGATTCCTTGGACATACTATCCATTTCATCGCTTATGTGCTTTGCCAGATCAGCGTTGATGCTGAGAAGTTGTTCCTCAACATCTTCGTGATCTTCATTAGTTTTTATAAAGTCTACATGAAATGCCGCATCCTTGTTATCCTTTTCAGAATTTACTTTTTCTTCGTCCATCATCTCTCTCCTGTTATTTCAGCTGTATTATGCCCCGATTTTCTCACTCAAAATTTTCTCAAGGAATTGATATACACGTACCGTAGATGAGATGCTCATCTTTTCCTCAATGGTATGCACACTGGTGATATCAGGACCGATTGACACAATATCAATACCCGGTAGCTTTTCAGACACTAAGCCGCACTCTAAGCCTGCATGAATTGCTTCCACAATCATGTCTTTTCCGTAAAACTCACGACTGATTTTTTGGAAATGCTGCTGAAGCTTTGAATCCTTTTTGAATTCCCAAGCAGGATATTCCCAACGGACCACGTATTCGCCGCCCAAAAAGTCAGTCATATATTTCAACTGATTACTAATAAAATACTTGTAATTGCTGCTAGAGCTGCGGACAGAGGTAAGCATCTCAACTTTATCAGCCTCTGTATGGAAAATACCCATATTCAGAGAGCTCTCTACCAGTCCCTTTATATTTGAACTCATGACCTGTACACCATTAGGCATATTAATCAGCATAAACAACACTTTCTCAAAGGAGGAAGGATGAATCACATCAAAGCTTCCCTCACCCAGATCTTCCAACTGGTAATTTAAATCTGGTTCACTTGCTGCTAATTCCTTCTGATATATCGCCATGATAGCTTCGATATTTTTCTTCACCAGCTCATATTCATCGGATCCTTCTGTAGAAATGAGAATCTCCGCGTTGGCTTCTCTTGGAATTACATTATCCTTAAAGCCGCCTAACATATCAATTAACTCGTAGGAGCTGGTTTCACGAAGATCAAATAATAATCTGCCCAATAACTTTGTTGCATTTGATCTATTATTAACAATATCAATACCGGAATGACCGCCGATGAGTCCGCCGAGATTAATCTTAAGCTTTCTACCGGAAGCCTGTATTCTCTTCAACGGGAAAGTACTGGTTCCTGTCAAGCCACCGGCACAGCTGCAAAGAAGATATCCCTCTTCCTCTGAGTCCAAATTAATCATATATTTTCCCTGAAGCTGTGATAAATCAAGAGCCTTAGCACCATGCATACCCACTTCTTCGTCCGTTGTTATAATAGCTTCAATTCTAGGATGTTTCAGTGTTTCGTCTGATAGTACTGCCATGATATAAGCAACTGCAACTCCATTATCTGCGCCTAAGGTAGTACCGTCGGCATGAATATAGTCACCCTCTACAATAAGCTTAATTCCATCCTTAAGAAAATCATGTGTGTCTTCTTTTCGCTTTTCACAAACCATATCCATATGTCCCTGAAGAATGATGGCCGGATCATTTTCATATCCCGGAGTAGCAGGTTTAATAATAATAACATTCTTTGCATCGTCCTGTGTGTACTCCAACTGACGAGCCTTTGCAAAGTTTACCAGATACTCACTGACTTCCTTTTCATTTCCGGAACCTCTCGGTATAGCAGAAATTTCACTAAAATATTTAAATATTCCCTTATAATCTAATAGTTCTAAGCTTTTCTCCATAATCTCACATGCCTCTCTATTTTTAATAAATGTCTAAAGTCAATGCCTATATGCTTAAGCAGATAGGCATTGACTTTATGCTTGAAGAATCGCAAGTCAATCGATCCATGCCATCGTCTTTCCTAACAATGGTATTGTATTTCATAACATTAGACGATGTGACTTCCGGTTTTGTTCAAGTAAATTTTTTACATCTTTATTCTAATACATTATCCCACTAATATACAGTAAAATCCATATATTTTATAATTTTTTTGTTTATGATTTAACAAATGTGAAAATAATCAAACTGATTAACTTGAATGGATTAGAGTATATCTAATTATGGCTAACTCTAATCATCAACTAGTTTTTGAAGCTATGGATCGGTGCTGGAATTCTACCGCCTCGATTAACGAAATCCGCGCAGCTAAAATTATTCACCTTCATTACCGGAGCATAACCTAATAATCCACCGAACTCTACCCGTTCTCCAATACCCTTACCAATAACAGGAATGATACGAACGGCTGTGGTTTTTTGATTGATCATACCGATCGCCATTTCATCCGCTATTAAGCCTGAGATAGTAGTCGCCTTTGTATCCCCTGGAATTGCAATCATATCAAGACCAACGGAGCATACACAGGTCATTGCTTCCAGCTTTTCAATGGTTAAGGCGCCAGCCTCTACCGCATCAATCATACCTTGATCTTCACTAACAGGAATAAATGCGCCACTAAGACCACCGACATAGGAAGATGCCATAACACCGCCCTTCTTTACCTGGTCATTTAATAATGCAAGGGCTGCTGTGGTACCTGGAGCACCAACATACTCCAGACCGATTTCTTCCAGAATTTCCGCTACACTATCGCCCACTGCCGGGGTTGGTGCCAGGGATAAGTCAATAATACCAAATGGAATATCCATCAGTCTGGACGCTTCCTGTGCTACTAACTGTCCTACACGGGTTATTTTAAAAGCCGTTTTTTTAATGGTTTCACATAAGGTCTCAAAGTCTGCTCCGCGAACGCTTTCCAGCGCTTTCTTTACTACACCTGGACCGCTGACACCAACATTAATAACCGCATCGCCTTCTGTCACTCCATGAAAAGCACCTGCCATGAACGGATTATCATCCGGTGCATTACAAAATACAACCAGCTTTGCACATCCGATGGAATCCTTTTCCTTTGTATATTCTGCGGTACTAAGGATTATCTCTCCAAGGAGCTTTACCGCATTCATATCGATACCCGTTTTCGTGGAGCCTACATTTACGGAGCTGCATACTCGTTCGGTCTGACTAAGTGCCATAGGTATGGATTTAATTAAAAGCTCATCACTATGAGTCATTGCCTTGCTTACCAGAGCAGAATATCCACCGATGAAGTTTACACCCACAGTCTTCGCGGCTCTGTCCAGTGTATGTGCAATCGTAACATAATCCTCCGGTTTCTTGCAGGCTGCTGCACCCACCAGGGAAATCGGAGTCACTGATATTCTCTTATTAACAATGGGAATACCGTATTCTCTTTGAATCTTGTTGCCGGTCGCCACCAAATCCTTTGCAATGGTGGTAATCTTATCATAAACCTTACGATTTAGTTCCTCAAGATTTGGATCGGCACAATCTAAGAGGCTGATACCAAGTGTAATGGTGCGAACATCAAGATTTTCCTGTTCAATCATCTTGTTCGTTTCGATGACTTCATTTATATTAATCATATGCTAATTTGCCTCCCTGATACTGCAATCTTCATTCCTAGCTTATATCCTGTGCATCATATCGAAGATGTCTTCTCTCTGTGCTTTTATAATAACTCCTACTTCCTGACCCAACTTCTCCAGCTCCTCGGAAATAGCATCAAATTCCATTGCAATATCAGTCATATCAACAATCATCATCATATTAAAGTATCCCGATACAATCGTCTGGGAGATATCCAATATATTAATCTTTTTCTCTGCAAGATAAGTACAAACCTTTGCAATAATACCTACCGTATCCTTACCAACTACGGTAATTACTGTCCTCTTCATATGAAAGCCTCCTTTGTTCCGCTTGTTTGTTTCTTTATGTATATAAATTTATCCTATTACGAACTTTCTATCCCTGAATCATAACCATTTCAGATGGCTGATCTCGATGTGCCACACAGATCTTACTAGCCGGGAAATCACACCCTCTGTTTAGCAGCTCACAGCATACGGTCTCGTAAGCCAGTTCCTCATAGTTATTTTCCTTACTTAAATGCGCCAGCAGAACTGACTGTAATCTTGGGTGAATTAGCTTGCTAATCAAATCAGCAGAGGTATCATTGGATAGATGTCCCCGATCACCAAGAATTCTTTGCTTTAAATGATAAGGATATTTCCCTACCAAAAGCATATTTACATCATGATTTGCTTCAACATAAAGTATCTCTGAGCCTTCCAGCCTGGACAAAATATATTCGTCATACTTTCCCAAGTCTGTCGCAATACCTACCTTATGCCCTTGTGCCTGTAACGTATAGCATACTGGATTTGATGCATCATGGGAAGTAGAAAAGGGCTCCACCTTAATATCATTTATATAAAATTCTTTATCCGGTTGAATACAATGATATAACTCCTGTTCAACCTTACCCAGACTTTTAATCTTCTGAAGAGCAAGTATCGTCTCTTTGGTACCATAAATCGGAATATGATATTTTCTCGCCAAAATACCAAGCCCTGAGATATGATCCGAATGTTCATGGGTAATCAGGATTCCTTGAAGGGTATCGGGCTTAATTTCAATTTCTCCTAAGCCACCTTCAATTCGCTTTGCACTGACTCCAGCATCCACTAAGAGATTCGTATTCCCGCTGCCGACATAGATGCAGTTTCCACTGCTGCCGCTTGCAATACTGCATAATTTCATCGTAGTTTCTCCATGATACCGGAATAGGTATCAAATTTTCTAATAATCTTCCATTAAGAATCACAGATATTATTGAGATAATCCATACTTAATCGAATTATTCAATATCTAAATGAGTATCCCTCATTTCTATTCTTTTGTCAAGAAATAAATCCGTAAATCACATTATAGGCTTTGGATCAGAGCATCCACTTGTTCCTCAATTAGACTTATATCACCAACATTTTCTATCACTTTGGAATAAGTCCTTCGAAAAGCCTCTTCCTTACTTTGATTCTGAAAAATAGAGTCTATTTTCTCATCAGTATAACTTCGGTCGCGCTTTAAGCGTTCTCTTCGCTCCTCTTCCGGGGCGTATACATACCAAACCTCATCGCAGATATAATCATAGCCGGCTTCCATCATTAGCGCAGTTTCCACTAAAAGATATGGAACAGTACCCCGATTTCTCATTGCCTGTATCTCTGCCTTTACCTGTTCTAGTACCTTCGGATGTGTTATTTCATTAATCTGAAGGCGCTTGTCCTTATCATCAAATATGATGGCTGCCAGCTTAGATCTATTAATCCTTCCATCCGGATCCAGAATACTGTCACCAATATAATCCACCACTTCTTCATAGCTGGCACCGCCCGGCTCCATCTGAGCCTTGGCGATACTATCGGTATCCAAAATATACGCTTTATATTTATCTCTCAATATATTGGCAACGAGGGATTTGCCGCTGCCAATCCCTCCTGTCAATCCGATTACCTTCATCTAATATTCTCCCTATTACCAATAGGATTAGCTCTCATTCCCTATTTTGCTTCAAACCAGTTGACGCCTTCCTTTACCTCTGCTTCCAAAAGTATGGATAGCTGCGCTGCACCCTGCATCTCTTCCACCATGATTTTTGCAACCTGCTCCACTTCTTCCTTGTGAGTCTCAACTAATAGTTCATCGTGAATTTGCAGAATCAATCTGGAACGCAAATGCTTCTCTTTTAACTTCTCATTTACGCGGATCATGGCAATCTTAATAATATCTGCTGCTGTTCCCTGAATCGGAGCATTCATCGCAACGCGTTCTCCGAAGGAACGGAGCATGAAATTGCTGTTCGCAAGCTCCGGAATCGGTCTTCTTCTGCCAAATAGAGTGGACGAATAACCATTCTCCTTAGCATCCTTAACTAAACGATCCAGATATTCTTTTACCTTAGGGTAAGTCTCAAAATATTTACCAATATAGCGTTCTGCTTCTTTTCTTGTTATATTTAAATCCTGTCCTAATCCGAAGGAACTGATACCATAGACGATACCAAAGTTAACAGCCTTTGCACTGCTTCTCTGAGCAGCCGTTACCTCTTCAAAGGGGATATGGAACACCTCGGAGGCGGTGATTCGGTGAATATCCTTAGCCTCCCGATAAGCGTTAATCAGTCTCTCATCATCGGACATATGAGCAAGCACACGAAGTTCGATCTGGGAATAATCCGCATCCAAGAACACATATCCTTCCTCTGGAATAAATACCTTTCGGATCTGTCTTCCAAGCTCCATACGGATAGGAATGTTCTGCAGATTCGGATCCGTACTGCTGATTCTGCCCGTTGCCGCTATGGTCTGATGAAAACGTCCATGAATACGGTTGTCTTCTTTAATATAAGCAGCCAATCCGTCTGCATAGGTTGACTTTAGCTTCGTCAGCTGACGATATTCCAGAATCATTTTAACCACCGGATGCTCAGATTCCAGCTTTTCCAAAATATCGGCTGAGGTGGAATACCCGGTCTTTGTCTTCTTTCCAAAGGGCAAACGAAGCTTCTCAAATAAGATAACACCCAGCTGCTTCGGCGAATTAATATTAAATTCTTCGCCAACCAAGCCATAAATGTCCTTTTCCAGCTTTATAATACCAATTTGAAGATTATCGCCATACTCTTTTAAGGCTTCCCGATTGACACGAATTCCTCTGACCTCCATATCATAAAGGGTATAGATCAATGGCATCTCAATGGTCTCAAATAGCTGCTGCATTCCTGCACGAAATAGTAAATCCCGAAGCTTTTCCGCTGAGCGGAAGGCAATGTAGGTGCCATAGCATACATAATTTAAAAAAGCTTCTGCTTTCTCTTCCATTGCTTTTTCCAAAGTGTATTTACCCAGCAAGTCCTCTCTGGAAGGAACGGTCATGGCAAGGTAATCCCTTGCAATATCATCATAATGATAGGTATCCGTTAAAGGATTTAGCAGGTATGCTGCAATCGCTGCATCAAACAAATTATCCTTTTCACTCACAGGAAGAAAAGGAAGCTGTTCCTTAAGCCTTATTACAGATATGCAATAACCATTCCTTCCAAGGAGGGCAGCCTTTTCACTCAAATATTCACCGGTCATAAAGCCGCTGCATTTGATAAAGCTAACTTGTCCCTCTTCCTTACAAAGGGAAATACCCAGAAGACGGCCATTCTCATGTACCATCTGAAGACCGATGGCATGAGCACCCTTTTCTGACATATCTGCAAAAATCTGTTCTGCAACTGCGAAGTCCTCGACCAGCTTAAATCCAGCCTCTACACCGGTTGAATGCTTTACCTCCGGTGTCTTTGTTTGGAATCTGGTCAGTAGATTCTTGAATTCCAAACGTTTGAACAGCTGATATACTTCTTCATTATATAAATTATCTATGGTTGCCTTTTCTATATCAAATTCCAGCTCACAGTCAACACAAATCGTTGCAAGCCTCTTTGATAAAAATGCAAGTTCTTTATTATCCCTCAAGGAATTTGTCACCTTGCTCGGTGACATTTCATCGATATGCTCATAAATATTTTCAATTGATTTGTAGGCATCAATTAATTTACTTGCCGTCTTTTCACCAATTCCCGGTACACCCGGAATATTATCGGAGGTATCACCCATCAGCCCCTTCAAATCAATGAATTGGGTAGGGGTTACATTGTACTTCTCTATTACATCCTTTTCCAGGTAATCTTCAATCTCTGTTCCGGTTCGCTTTGTCTTTGGAATACGAACCTTAATTTTCTCTGAGGCTAACTGCAGAAGGTCTCGATCACCGGAAACCAGGGATACTCGATTCCCATCCTTTTCCGCCCGGGTAGCTAAGGTTCCCAGAATATCATCTGCTTCAAAGCCAGGCTTTTCAAGCACCGTGACATCCATCGCCTTAAGTACTTCCTTCATTAGAGGCACCTGTTCTCTTAACTCCTCCGGCATCCCCTTACGAGTTCCCTTATATTCGGTGAACATCTCATGACGAAAGGTTGGATGGTGCAGATCAAAGGCAACCGCCAGGTAATCCGGTTTCTCTTCCTCCAATATTTTTAGCATAATATTAATAAACCCTAGAACTGCATTCGTGTGCTCCCCCTTTGACGTTGTCAAATCAGGTAAGCCATAAAATGCTCTGTTTAATATACTATGACCATCGATTAATACTATTTTCTTATCCATGTATTTTTTTCGTAGCAGCTTATACTACGAATCCTCCTTCCACCCGTGATCAATTAAGTCCACTTATCTCATTCAGATATAACTGTAATCCGTTATCTATCCAATCATCATTTCCGTGATTAAATTCATGTCGAATGCGGTATTTACTACTAGCAGCACCGGGATCTACATTAATACTTCTATTAGCATACCCTAAACCTATGAAAATTGCCATAAAAATCATAGCTAAAATAAGAACCACTTTCTTTCGATAGTATACATACTTTACATGAAGAATTCTCTCCTGAGCTCGTTCCAATTTATTTTTCAAATCCAAGCTAAAATTGTCAGAAAGGTTACGATCCTCATTCAACTGCTTCATGGCAGTTAATAAGGCATAGTAAACCTCAAGCTCTTCATGACATTCATGACAGGAATTCACATGATCAATAAACTCCTCTAATTCGTCGAGCCTTAACTTATTATCTATAAATGGTGTTATCTTACTTTGCGCCGTGCGGCAATCCATGTTTTACCAGCTCCTTCGTATGCACGCTTAAGTCCGCTAATTAAATAATATATTATATTTTTCCAGACAATTATTCAACAAGAAATTATTATTTATTGTCCAATCACACCAATATTATGTCATGGATAGAGGAGCATATGCTATGATACTGGGAATTAGAGTTGATTTTGGGCTATGTTTACGATAGTTTTCTAAAATTAATATATTTTTTGCAGTTTAATATATTTTTTTGTATTTTTTGCGAATCAGTCTTGCAATCCAAAAATAATTGTGTTAAAATAATCCTCGTCGTTAACGCGGATGTGGCGGAATGGCAGACGCAGCAGACTCAAAATCTGCCGGGCTAACACTCGTGGGGGTTCGAGTCCCTTCATCCGCATTACAACAAGAAATCCTTAAGATTATGGAATCATCATAATCTTAGGGATTTTTTCTTGTCGGGGATTTATTTAACACCATATTTAAGATTCCTAATCATTTTAAAACTTTAAATAAAATAATCCCCGGAGATATCCCGGGGATTATTTTATCCTATACTTGTGTTACTTCATCCATCCCTTATAATACTCGATAAATTCATCAACGGGTATGGGCTTACTAAAATAATATCCCTGCAACTCATCACAATCTTTATCAATCAACAGCCTCGCTTGTTCAGCAGTTTCCACACCTTCTGCCAAAGTCCTCAGATTTAAAATCTTTGCCATAGAAATAATGGAATAGGTAAGATCCTTATTCTGGTCATCATCCAATCCTATAACAAAAGATCTGTCAATCTTTATGTAATCAAGGGGAAGCCTTGTTAAATAGCTGAGAGATGAATATCCTGTTCCAAAATCATCTAAAGCAATACTGATACCCAAGGATCTGATTTCCTTCAGATAGTTTATTGCCCGATCAATATCATCGATGAACATGCTCTCAGTGATCTCAACAATCAAGTGCATATTCTGGGCAGAATAATCCATAATCATTTGCTTTAGAAGATAAATAAATTCCATATTATCAAACTGCTTTACAGATACATTGACTGCCAGTTTAATATCAATACCATGTTCCTTTAAAAGTTTGTCTATTCTGAAAATATCTGTGATAATCCAATTACTGATTGGTAGAATCAGACCATTCTCCTCGGATACCGGTATGAATTTAGAAGGCGGTATGATCTCTCCATCCCTATTCCAGCGTATTAAGGCTTCTGCTCCCACAATTTTATATTGGTTATCCCTAAATTCGATCTGGGGCTGCAGGAATAGCTCAAATTCTTCCTTTAAAAGAGCCTCTTTTAATTTGAATAGAAGTTCTAACTGCTCCTGATTTCGTTTCTCAATCTCTGCAGAAGAGAAGACATACTTTCCGCCTCCCAGTTCCTTAGCGCGATGCATAGCACTATCCGCTTTTCTAAGAATCCCTTCTACTGTCGTATCGTCATGGGGCGCAAGTGCGATGCCGATACTGATATCAATGGGAACTATCTTCTCCTTCAATGAGAACGGCTTCTTCATCTCGTTAATAATATTTTCAGCAATACTTGCAGCATCCTCAGGGCAGCTGCCATCTTCTATTAATAGATTAAATTCATCCCCACCTATTCTCGATAGCATATCTGCTTCCCGAATCACGTTTTGTATTCTTTGTGCCACCTCAATAAGCAGTAGATCACCCGCCATATGGCCTAAGGAATCATTAATTAGTTTAAATCGATCAATATCCATAATAAACACTGCCATACAGGTAGAATTCCTCTTCACCCTGGCTAACGCCATATTAAGACGATCATAAAACAAGGTTCTATTCGGTATTCCTGTCAACGAATCATAATATGCAAGTAGATGAATATCCTGCTCCGCTTTTTTCATCTTTGAAATATCTGAGGAAATTCCAATATAATTAGCGATGGTACCATCGACCTGTTTTATGATTGTAATCGACATCCATTTCGGGTATACTTCACCGGTTTTTTTTCTATCCCAAATCTCACCTTCCCAGAAGCCTTTCGTACTAATTTGCTCCCACATTTGATCATAGAAAGGTTTATCATGATAATCCGATTTTAATATCCTGGGATTTCGTCCAATCAACTCGGCTTTTGTAAACCCAGACATACTAACCATGGATTCGTTCACTCGAATAATATTATTTAGCTCATCCGTAATGATAATCCCTTCAATCGCTTCATTGATAATTTTATCCGAGATAATCAATTCACTATTAAGCTGCATTAAGCTATTCATTTGTTCTTTTATCTGAGTGATATCATGCAGCAGATAGAGTTTTCCGATCTTAAGCTTATCAGCATCAAAGATTTCCTGAATATCGATTTTGTAATATGCTCTCTTGCTTCCCTCATGTAATATTACTATATTCTCTTTACCTGGATCTAAGGGTAAGGATAAATCCCCGAGTTGAGGTATGTGCTTAATTGCATCGTAAATATTCATACCTATTAATTTTGCTATCTGATTTTGTTTCTTTAGTTCCTCATCAGCAAACCGCTGGACGAATTCTAATCCCTTGGGATTAACATCAATAACGCATTCATCATTATCCAGAACAAAAAGCAAATCCTTGATATTCTCTATTATCATATCTCTTGCATATGGTACTATCATTGATTTGGGCAGATGATATACTCCCCAGTAGAATACTAACAACGTTATTAAAATAAGAACCGGTGTCACATCAATGGGAATTATTACTTTTTCTGTAATGAACAACGCATTTATAATGAAAGACAGCGTACAACCTGAAAAAACAAACATACTTTGAGTACGGTAAATCTTTGGTGACTTTAATGCCCTCATTAAGAGCAAATAGCATGACACAAGAATAATTGCATAGGAATAAATAACATTAATTAAAAATCCAATATTTTTTGTATATTCAAAAATAGGAATTCCACTTCTCATATATATCTGCAGATCAGTGAAAAACGGATATGGCATCGTTCCGGTAAGGATCGATAAGAGGGACATGCATGGTATGAAATAAATTAGCACTTTATTCAACATAACAATCCGTTGATATTTCTTTATAAATACCAGAGCTGCAACCAGCAGCACCGGAGGAACTAGTACAACCCCGATATATTTTAATTTCTGAAATATTAAAACCCATTCCAACGGTACAACAAAGCTAAGCAGTTCCATTAATATCCAAAAAGAAACCAAAAAGGACATGGTCAAAAGCCTCTTGGTGATATCAACTTTACTACTCCTTAATAAAAAAACAATTAAAATTATGCTTACTAAAAAACCTATTAAATAGACGATTCCGAATATCATTTGTTTAATTTATAATAAAAAGCATTATATCCTTTCCTGTTAATCTACACTACATTATCGTGAACTACTCGGCAACTCTCTTTATACTGCTAATATCTCTCTGCAGCCAACTCATTCTTACTTATGTGATATCCTGTTTAAACAAAAAGATGCTGTCATCAGACTTGTCTTTCCATTCTTCCAACTTATTAAAAATCTCCTCTGACATTCTGAAATACCAGTCTGTTTTATCGCAGGCTAATGACAATCTACGTTCTAAATATCTTATCATGGATGCAAGTTCAGAGGAGGTTATCTCTAGATAATTGCCAACCTCATATGATATTTCATTCTTCTCAAAATATCTCTCAAATACATTAATAAAACTGCTTATCTCGTCTTCCTTTATCCCTTGGATGTCATCCCCTGTTAAACTCTTAATGTCATTACTTTTTAATTTTTCCAGGAAGCCTATTTTGCTCACCTTAATAATATATATATCAGCGCCCATGTCAACACCTCACGTCTCCATATTTTATAATGATGTCATAAGATTTCATTTATTATCTTTAGATAATTATAACATTTACAGCATTTTTTATCAATTATAAACCCGTAAAAATAAGCATATTCTGCCGATAATTGTCACAAAATACCTAGTGAAACCAGATAACATAGAAAAGGACTGAAGCATCTAAATGCCCAGTCCTTTTCTATACTGTTAAAAATATTTCTTGTTACCCCAAAGATTACTTTTCTTTAGATCCATATACTCGTTGTAAGCCCGCTCCAGAATTTGTTTTTCATTTGCGAATTTCAACATATGATAGGCTTCATGGAATTTATAGTAACCTGAGTCCATAAAATACTCTTCCCGTTGTGGTTTACTGTAATAGCTATCAGACATCATCAAATACCAATGAACATCCTTTAATACTGTATTCTGTGGTGTGCTGAAAGAATATTGACTTTTTCCGATATACTTGATGATAGAAGCATTCGTTCCCGCTTCCTCCAACACCTCTCGTATGGCGGTTTCTTTATATTCTTCCCCTTCTTCAACAGTTCCTTTGGGTAGCACCCACCCTTCATACTTATTCTTATAATTCTTATACAGTAATAAAATCTTTCCTCTGAATATCACTACACCACCACAGCTCGTTGCTTCTACCATCGCAATTCCTCCTGCCTTTGGTGTACCATCATCTTTATCTGATAAAAGTATACATCAATGTCAGCGGATATTCAATACAATATTTAAAATGTTAGAAAGCCGACATAACTTTTTGAGATATTTGAGATAGGTATTTCACTATTCAAAATATGCCTGTAGTATCTTTTTTGCTATAGGAACTGCGTAATCACTGCCAGTTCCGACACTTTCTACTATAACACTAACTACAATTTGCGGATCTTCGTAAGGTGCATAGCCAATAAACCAGGCATGTGCCGGCTTATTCTCCGCATGGTCGGCTGATCCCGTCTTTCCAGCTACCTCCACGGACAGATTATCTAATTTGGTAGCTGTTCCATCTGTAACTACGGACCGCATCATGCTGCCAATGATATTCGCCTCTGCCGGCGTGATGGGTTTTGCTGCAGTTCCAGGCGAATAGGTTTTTACAATTCCACCGTTTGCATTTTCGATATGATCCACTACGTAAGGCTTCATCATGACTCCCTGATTAGCAACCGCGGCTGTTATCATTGCATTATGAAGCGGCGTAACCAGTGTGTTTCCCTGTCCAATGGCAGTCTGCATTACTTCCTTTACACTAGACCCGCTAGTCTGGAGTGTAAAGCTACTTTTATTACTTTCCATGGTTACCGGCAGGCTGCGATTAAATAAGAAATCTTCACACAAGGAATAAAATCCATTCAAATCCAAGGATTTTCCGATGGTTGCAAAGGAGGTATTACAAGATTTCGCAAAGGATTCCTCTAAATCCTCTTCGCCGTGGGCTTTGTTATTGTAGCAATGGATCGTCATACCCTCGTACTTCGTTTTTCCCTCACATGTATAATCATAATCTACATAATCCGGATTCTCCCTGACATATTCCAATGCTGTTAGCACTTTAAAAGTAGAGCCCGGAGGATATAAGCCCTGGGTAGCCCGGTTAACTAATTGAGAATTTGTTTTTCCACCTTCACTGGAAGTAAGCTCTTCCCAGATCTCATCAATATTATTCGGATCATAGGAAGGTTTGGAAACCATGGCTAGTATTTTACCTGTGGATGGCTCCAATACAACTACAGCTCCTTTTTCATTGCCAAGAGCGTCATAAGCTACCTGTTGAAGCTTTGCATTCAAAGTGGTTACCACATTATCTCCCGGACTTTTTTCACCGATTAAATCAGAATACATCACTTCAAAGCTGTTAATGTTTGAGGTCAGCAAGCGGATATTTTCTGTTTCTTCAATTCCTGTCTTTCCCTTTGAGTACCTTCCCACCACGTGGGCAAACACTTCATCATAAGGATATTCTCTGGTTTCTTTTCCGTCCTTATCCACTACAGTCTTCGCCAATACTTCCCCATCGGCAGAGAGGATGGAGCCTCTCACAATTCTCTCCGATAGGATATCTTGACGTTTATTATAGGCACTATTAATTACCTCTCCGCTTCTAGCAATCAGAAAATACGAGAAATATCCCACCATAAGAACAGTCAATCCAACAAAAATATAGATTAAATTATAAATTGGCTTTTTCGGGTCTTTATGTGTAAATAGCTTCATTCTCGGCCTCCTTTATTAGCCTCAGCTTGCTTTGATCCATCCTTTTTTTCATACTTCTCTTTCATAGCAATGCCCTGCAATATCATAAACATTAAAATAGTTGAAAAAACAGAGCTTCCACCCTGACTAATGAGAGGCAGAGTAACGCCGGTAGAAGGAATGAATTTTATAACTCCTCCAATGGATAAAAATATCTGAAAGATAAACATAACAGCAAAGCCAACAGCGGTTAGTCGATAGAACAATACCTCCTGCTTTAGAGCAATATTAATAAACATGACAAAGCAGCTCACATAAATGAGAATCATACAAATAACAAAGAATCCTCCCAGCTCTTCTGAGATTGCCGAGAAGATAAAATCACTTTCAACTACTGGAATACCAGTTGGTAATCCTCTGTTCAGCCCCATGCCAAACCAACCACCGGTTCCAATTGCAAATAAGGATTGCGTAATTTGATATCCTTCCTTGTCAATATAAGCAAAGGGATTCTGCCATGCCATTACTCTAACCCTGACATGATAAAATAACCGATAAGCTATCGTAGCTGCAACGCTGCCACCAATCAAACCTCCAAATAGATATAAGGGTTTCGCAGTTGCAACATATAATAGAAACAAATAGGTAACAAAGAAAATCAGTGCTCCGCCTAAATCCTTCTGTACAACAAGAATGAGCACATGGGAGGCAGCAATCGCTGTCACAGTACAAACCCTGCGAAAGCTGACTTGTTCTTTGAATATCGCAGCAATGCATAATACATATAATATCTTAACAAGCTCGGAGGGCTGCAAGCTAATGCCTGCGAAGGAAATCCAATTGGTAGCTCCCTGTTTTGTTGTTCCGACTAATAATACCAGTAGTAAGGTTCCGATACCGGCAAGGCCATAGAACCAGCCAAATCGACGCAAATTCATTCTTGAGCGCATGACCAGTGGTACCAGTAAGCATACTAAAAATGAGAATGCTACGATGAGTACTTGCTTGACCGCCATATCATAATTCAATCTTGTCAGCATAATAAAGCTGATTACCAGAAGCATCAACATATTACGCAGCAGTAGCTTTGGCATCTTTGGATAGATAAGCTGATATAAAACCAGTACCAATAATAACAAAAAGACCTCTCCGCCATATAGTATCAGCAGTTTTTGACTGGGTATTTGTATAAATAAAGTGGCATACCCGATAAAATGCAGGAAGAATATTAAAACTGTTAAAATACCGTAAAGCCGCTGTTGATATCTTTTGCTTTTCGATCGGAACACAGTAAAGCTATAATAGGAGTATATTCCCATTAATAAAATCATAAGATATTTAATTAACTGAACGATTAAATTCATAGCCACCTCCTGTGTCCATCATATTTATTCTACTGATATTTTTTATATGATTCCTCGTTTGAAATGTCCCGTCGTATAGTCAGTAAGATCTTCCACATTCATTTTACCATGATAGAACCGATCACTAAATAATTGCAAGATTCGTTTTGCTTCTTCGTAAGACTCTTTGGTAAAATCAATCCTAATTGCTCGTGGCTTGAGCTTGATAATATCTTCTGCCTGCTTATACAAGGCTAAGGGTTGTCCATTATAAATGGTATTATAACATCCGGTGCAACTGGTTTTTACATAAAAGCTTTTATCAAGCCGGTCTGTTAAACGCCCCTGAATATTATTTTTACTAAGACGAACCACATCAACTTTTCCCTTCGCACAGGCTGACGTATTTTCGAACAGACATTGAGCCGAAACCATTAATGGAAGGTACCCATATACAACCATATCACTATCACGAATTCCAAGTTCTTTAAGCTCCTGATAATTTAATTCTACCGGTGCCGTAAAATGCTCTAACTGATGTTCTTGCCAGAACAGTTTTGCCTCCTTATTATAAGTATACATATTATAATTAAGAATTATTTGCTTTTTTGTCATTTCTTCTGTTAACAACGACTTTAGGAGCGCAATTTCTTCAAGATTTTTGATTACAAAGCCTGTGAGCTCTGTAAGCTTAATTATCTGTCCTAAATCCTGTACCAATTTTCGATAGATATATGCTCTGCAAATATGGGGCAGTGTCAGATAAAATTTCTTTCCTTTCTGATTAGCTCTCTTCGCCAGCAGTTCTATCTCATCGATCTCAAAACAATCATAATCAACGTTTATAGCAGTAACCTCGTACCTACAGATGGCTGTCTCAAACTGAGCTTCTGTCTGCACTGATACAGTAAAGCCAAAACCATTACTCTCCGTATTATCATTGGATTCATACCTGCTAACGTAATCCTTAGATAAGTCAGCAATACTCTTATTTGCAACAGAAGTAACCTTTTCGTTATTTCTACGATAGTTCTCTGCAATTACCTCCTGAAGCCGGGAAATTGCAGCTCTTCGAATTTCATTCAACCATGCTACCGGAACAAAGATACTATCATCTGCTTCAATCTTTAGGTTCTCGAAGAAAAATAAGGTTCCTCCTGTCTTCTCAAGAGCTGCTGCCAACTTCTCAGTTGTCATCGGCTGTTTTAAGGCTGGTTGAACTTCCTCATGATAAACTGTTACTTCAGAGTCCTGACATTGAAGGGTTAACGCTAGCTTCTCACCGATTCTGGCTTTCAAAGTTCCTTTCACACCTCGTTGAATATTATTTTCAATGTAATCTTTTGATAACTCATCCAATAAAGCATTATTTTTGGTTCGGTATACCATTAGCCC
>JAQZBD010000288.1 GCA_029239235.1 Herbinix sp. | reverse complement strand
ATCGCTTTGGCTGCCGCAGTTTCGCATTTGATCCGGAGAAAGGATTTTTCCTTAACGGTCGCAGTTATCCACTGAGAGGTGTGTCCCGTCACCAAGACCGTGCCGGTGTAGGTAACGCACTTACTCAGGCGATGCACCAGGAGGATATGGCAATTATTCAGGAAATTGGAGCCAATACGATCCGTCTGGCACATTATCAACACGACCAATACTTTTATGATCTGTGTGATGAGGTTGGCATGGTGGTTTGGGCTGAAATTCCATACATAACAAAGCATATGCCAAACGGTCGCGAGAATACCCTGAGCCAGATGAAAGAACTTGTAGTCCAGTGCTACAACCATCCATCCATCGTTTGCTGGGGGCTCTCAAACGAAATTACAGCTGCCGGCGGTGTGACAGATGATTTGCTTGAAAACCATCGCCTACTGAATGATTTGTGTCACTCTCTCGATAACACGCGTCCTACGACATTGGCGGATGTATTTATGCTGGAGATTGAAAGTCCATTACTGGAAATTCCCGATCTGAACAGCTATAACCTTTATTATGGCTGGTATGTGGGTGAGCTGGAAGAAAATGATTCCTTCTTTGACCAATATCATTCACAATATCCAGATCGCTGCATCGGTTTTTCTGAGTATGGAGCAGACGCAAATACACGTTTTCAATCGGCAAAACCGGAGCGGGGAGATTATTCAGAATCCTACCAAAGGCTGTATCACGAGCATATCCTTAAAATGATTAACGACCGGTCTTATCTTTGGGCAACCCATGTGTGGAATATGTTTGATTTTGCTGCAGATGGTCGTGATGAAGGCGGAGAGCACGGTGTGAACCAAAAAGGTCTTGTTACCATGGATCGTAAGCTTAAGAAGGATGCCTTCTATTTATACAAAGCTCACTGGAGCACGGATCCCTTTGTTCACCTTTGTGGCAGCCGCCATGTGGACAGAACAGAGGATGTGACAGAGATTATTGTATATTCCAATCAAAGTGCAATTGCCCTTTATGTGGATGATAAGCTTTTCGAGGAGCAACAAGGTAATGGCATATTCAAATTCCAGGTACCGATTCATAGCGAGCATGTTATTGAGGCAAAAGCGGGTGAATATTTAAGTTCGATTCGTGTTCATAAGGTTATGGAGCCGAATATGGAATATGTATTTGGGACACAAGGCGATATTGTAAATTGGTTTGACAAGGATGATTTTAAGCCAGGGTATTTTTCAATCAAGGATACAATGGGAGAACTGGGTGCTCATCCACAGGCAAGCATCATCCTGGGACAGATGATGGCACAGACCACTGCCAGCCGCGGGGATGTAGCTGAGAGTGTGAAAGATAACCCAAACCTGCAAAAAATATTGATGAAAATGACTCTTGAAAGCACACTAAAGCAAGTAAGGGATATGATAAAACCGGAACAGGTAAAAGCATTAAATGACGCGCTACAACAGATTAAAAAACCGGAATAAAAATAATCAACTGAAAGGATGTCAGAAGAAGATGACGATAAAAGCAGTCCAGCAATTTCAACTCAGAACCGTATTGGGAAATGAAAAGCAGGCCAAAGAGACGTTACAAGCCATGAAGGAAGCCGGTTATGACGGAATTGAGCTGAATGGATTTATGATAAAGAAAATGCCAATGGTTGTCCGTATATTGACAAGACTGGCAGGAATGCCTATGGGACGCAGTGGAAAGCTGGACTGGAGGGCATTAATCAATGATTCAGGATTAAGAGTTGTCAGCATTCATGAAGATTTGGGAAGTATCCTAAAGCGTTCTCAGGAAATTATTGAAGAAGCCAAAGCCTTTGGAACCGAGTATGTGGTGGTGACAGGGACGCATCACTTTGATTTCTCAGATAAGCAGGCAGTTTTAGAGCTCACAGATAAATTAAATCAGGCCGGTAAACTTTTAGAACAGGGAGGAATTCATTTTCTATATCACAATCATAACTGTGAATTTCGAAAAGTGGAACCTGGAAAAACGGCATTCCAACTGATTCTTGAAAAAACAGATCCCCAGTATGTGAATTTCGAATTTGATTCCTACTGGCCCACAGAGGCGGGGTGTGATGCGTTGGAGCTTATGCATAAATTGGGAGAACGGATGAAGCTGTATCATATCAATGACCGGGGCAGCAGGGTGACAGGAGCGAAAGGATCCATCTTGAAATCAGATAGTATGGAACTGGGATATGGAAATATGAATTTACCAGCACTAGTTGAGACTGCGAAGCAATATGGTGTAAAAGCTGTGATTTTGGAAAGTCATAAGAACTGGATAGACAAATCACCGGTAAAATCATTTCAATTAAGCTCAGAATTCATGAAGCGATATGTGTGAAAATGCTTTATTGTATGCCATAAGGCAAAGTCAATACTATTAAACAGATATAAGAGTATATTCTAGTTAGCTTCTGACACTAATTAGATTATACTCTTATATTTTAAAATATTATTTCAAATAAGCATTGCAGTAATTATAAATGAAATTACTGAGTAATCTCAGGATTCTTCCACTGTATCAGATTTCTTTGACCAGCTGACAAGGCGCCATCTACCGGAATTGCGGCACCACTGATATAACGTGCCATATTGGAAGCTAGAAATAGTGCTAGATAAGCACATTCTTCTGGTTCACCCATACGACCGGTGGGGCAATTGGAACGAAAATAAGCCATTGCCTGCTCTGGAGCTTCACCGAAGATAGGGGTAACGGTATAACCTGGACATATCGCATTTACAGTAAGATTATAGGGTGCATATTCAATAGAAGCAGCTTTTGTCATACCGACTACTCCAAACTTTGTGGTAGTATAGAGGCTTTGTCCTGATTGGGGCATTAGACCGGCAATGGAGGATATATTAATTATAAAACCTGAATCAGAATGGGATTTCATAATGGCTTCAGCTCCATATTTCATAGCAGCAAATACGCCTTTTAGATTGAGATCCATTATTCTATCATAATCCTCTAACGTATATTCGTGGAGTGGGGAACCGCCCATCCCAATACCTGCGTTATTAACAATACCATCTAAAGAGCCATAATGGGTGACTGCAAAATTGATTAAACTTTGTATCTCGTCTACTTTACTGACATCGGTTTGAAAAAATACAGCATCTCCGCCTAATGCAGTAATTTCATTAACAGTTTCTTGACCTTTTACAGGATCTCGATTAGAGCATACTACTTTCATCCCATGCTCGGCATAACACATTGCAATTGCTTTACCAATACCGCTGCTTGCCCCGGTAACTATGGCAACCTTTCCTTTTTCACTATCAAAGTTCATTAAATTATCCTCCCTTAAGACTGTACGATTTTTATAGGAAACATTTTTATTTTACAAAACTGATAATTGTTAAACAATTGTACCTTAGGGAAGTGTCTTTGGTTTGAGATAGAGGTAATGAGGCTGATTCAGTTTGAAAACTATTTTAATATTGGGATCAAAGATCCTTCTAAAAAATTTAAATCGTTTGACGTGTTAAACAATAACATGTAAAATGTGACTTATTACATAGAATTCATTATAAAGTATTTTAGATGAATTGATATTTTAGAAAGAAGTGACGAAAAGTGCAGCAGCTAGTTAATCTGCAATTCACCATGTTTATGATGATAGCAGCCGGTGTAATTTTGAAGAAGGTGGGGATTATCGGAGAAGAGGGCAAGAAAAATCTGACGGATCTGGTTATTTTCCTGATTTTGCCCGCCAATATTATTAAATCCTTTTTGGTGGAATTTTCTGTGGATATTATATTTACCTTTGCAGGAGTTATTATCATATCCATTTTAATTCAGGTGTTTTGTGCAATACTAGGCCGTGTCTTATACAATAAGATGGAGCTTCCCCAAAAGAAGTGCTTACACTATGGCACGATTTGCTCCAATGCAGGATTCTTAGGTAATCCAATAGCAGAAGGAGTCTTTGGAACCATGGGACTTACCCTGGCATCTATGTATCTGATTCCTCAGAGGATTGTTATGTGGTCAGCTGGAATATCGGTGTTCACGGAATCTCCGGATAAAAAGACTTTAGTAAAAAAAGTTCTTACTCATCCTTGTATTATAGCATGTATAATCGGCATCGTACTTATGATATCACAGCTGCAGCTGCCAGGTTTTCTTACAGCAGCAATACAAACCTTAAGCAGCTGTAATACAGCTCTTTCCATGATGGTAATAGGTATGATTCTGGCTGATATTAATGTTAAA
>JAQZBD010000287.1 GCA_029239235.1 Herbinix sp. | reverse complement strand
GCGATGTTGACGTTGTTTATTAATTTATTATTTCTGGTAGCAGGAATCTGTGTCATGAGCTTTGGCGTTTATAATCATGTCATCGGTTATTGGCTGCCTGGAGTATTAATCAGTATAATGCTATTAATTGCATTTATTGGTGCACTTGTCAAAGCGTTAGAGATTAAGAAATTACTAACGATAACCCATGATGGTATCATTGATAATTCCACGATTGGCGGAGTTGGGTACATTTCCTTTGATGATATAAAAGAGTTCTCAATCATAACCATAAACAACAAAGATGCCATTGCGGTTATTCCAAAGGATGCGCATAGCTTTCTATCAAAATTTAATACAACAAAACGGAGAATGATGAATCGTAATTTGAATCAGAGCCTTCCTCCGGTTACCATATTTATTAATAAAGCGAAGGACATGGAACCAGAGGATATTCTTTCCTTATTGAAAAAAAGACTATCAGATTATAGCAGTTTGTATGAGTAAATGCTGGATTATGTACAAACTAAATAAATGTTAAAAATATTTGTTGTAATATGTACAGACCTATGTTACAATACCTAATTGTGATATGTTATACAAATTTTCCTTGCTCTTTAAATGTGATCTCGATTCTTCGTCGATCAGATTACATTAGGAAAGGGCCAGAGACCAGAAGGAGGTGCTACGCAACTATGAATCAATATGAATTAGCCTTAGTTGTAAACGCAAAAATCGAGGATGAAACCAGATTAGCTACATTAGAAGCAACAAAAGAACTGATTACCAGATTTGGTGGTTCAGTTACTACTGTTGATGACTGGGGAAAGAAAAGATTAGCTTATGAGATTCAGAAAATGAAAGAAGGCTATTACTATTTCATCCAATTCGAAGCTGATTCTACAGTTCCAAACGAAATCGAGCAAAGAGTTCGTATTATGGAAAATGTAATCAGATATTTATGCATTAGAAAAGATGCATAATGAATGACAAGTTTGCTTAATAAAGCAGAGCTTGCATGAAAGACGAACGCTTACTACGTTTGAATAACAGGGGTTGGCTTACCAATCGACTTGTGTATATACTACCCTAAGGCATAAAACGAAAGGGAGGTATTTAACTTATGAATAAAGCTATTTTAATAGGCCGTTTGACCAGAGATCCTGAGGTGAGATACACTCAGGGCGACAGCTCCATGGCAATTGCGAGATTTACTTTGGCGGTTGACCGCAGGTTCAAAAGAGCCGGCGAGACACAGGAAGCGGATTTCATTGGCTGCGTTGCTTTTGGCAAGCAGGCAGAGTTCGTGGAGAAGTATTTCAGACAGGGCATGAAGATGGTTCTCTCTGGAAGAATACAAACCGGAAGCTATACCAATAAGGACGGACAGAAAGTGTACACGACCGACGTGGTAGCGGACGATATAGAATTTGCTGAAAGCAAGGGAAGTAACGGAGGAGCTGGTGATTCCGGTTATCAAAGTAATAACCATAACAACAGTTTCCGCCCAGAGCCTAGCTCAGCGATGGGGGATGGGTTTATGAACATCCCAGACGGTATTGACGAAGAATTACCATTTAACTAATTTTTGAATAAGTTCAAGAATTTGTTCTTGAACAAGATCAAGGATTTGTGCGAGAGAAGCAGCAAGCTGTTTCCCTTGTCAAGAATAACAGTAATCATATAAATATGATGAAATCGGATAAGGAGGTCATACTATGCCATTCAAGAGAAATGATGATAAGGGCGATTCTCCGATGAAGAGAAAAACCTTCGGACGCAGAAGAAAGAAAGTATGCGTATTCTGTGCTGATAAGAATCACACAGGAATTGATTATAAAGATGGAAATAAGTTAAAGAGATACGTATCTGAAAGAGGTAAGATTCTTCCTAGAAGAATTACCGGAAACTGCGCTAAGCATCAGAGAGCGTTAACTGTATCTGTTAAGAGAGCAAGACACATCGCTTTAATGCCTTATACAGTAGATTAATTAAAAATTGAAGCCGCTACATAACTTATGGTTGTGTAGCGGTTTTTTTGTTAAAAGTTCATCTTCCTCAGTTTATCTTGCCGCGGAGTAGGTAGTAAAGAAAAATAAAGTAATATATAGGTGCATTATGTCTTTATATGTCAAATAATGTTTGAAAATAAATTCAAAATATGCTAAAATAAACCATCTATGCTAAAAAAATAACGATGGCTGAGAAGCATAATATTTCGTTACGCGGCACTTATCAAAAGATAAAATGGAGGTAAATCGAGATGAAGCATTTGTTAAATTGGAAAAAAAGCTTACTGTTTAAAAACATTGTAATTAATCTTCTTATCGTATTAATTACAGTACTAAGCATTACCGGAATCTCTTATCAGATTAGCTCAAGGAAGATTACGAAAGAAATTGAGAATCAGCTTTCGATGAAATTAGAGCAGACGAAGGGTGAGATCATTAATACACGTGAAAGCCTGGAAATGCAGCTGACTCTTCTGAGCAAGTCACAAGAAGCAAAGGCAGTACTTCAAGGAATAGATTCAAAGGATTTAAATGAATTGATGCAATCCTTTCAGGAGAACTATCCGGATTATTTAGAAAATGCCTTTCTAATCGATGCATCAGGAACGGTTATTTACGATTCAGCAGATAGTCTTGTAGGGACAGACTTATCAGATAGAGAATATTTCAAATCCAATTTAACTGGAGAAGCTTCGAAAAGTGATATTTTGATATCCAAATCAACGGGTCATAATGTGGAGGTTGTCAGTGTTCCGGTGAAAGAGAATGGAAAAGTTGCAGGCGCAATTGCTGTTTCAATGAATATTGAATATATCACCTCAGCGCTGAAGGAAATACAAGTAGGAAAAAGCGGATATGCATATTTAATCGATGCTCAGGGAAATTTTATTTATCATCCTAAGAAAGAACTATTAAATACGAATATCATCGACGTTGGTATACCAGTCCTAACAAAGGCTTCGGAGGAAATGAAAGCAGGAAAAAGCGGAAGGATAAGCTATAGCTATGACGGAATTAATAAGCTGAATCTTTACATACCAATTGATAACTGGTCCTTATCCGTTAATGCCGCAAAGTCAGAATATTTACAGGAAGTTAACTCCATGATGCTGGAAATTCTTCTTGTTGGTATCATTATGCTTATCTTAGCATCGGCAGCATCAGCTGTGAATGCATACTTTACGGTACATAAAATACGTAAAATGCAGCTGGCTATGGGTACAGTGACCGCAGGTGACCTTACGGTTGAGGTAAAAGAGGCAAAGCTGTTGAAATGCTGGGAGATTAAACAGTGTAATAAAGAAGAGTGTCCTGCCTATCAGAATAATAACTTGAAATGCTGGGAGTTCTCCAATACCCTATGTAATAATGAGGTACAGAAGGATGTTATTATTAAAATGGAGAGCTGCAAGCATTGTAATGTATATCAGGCTACAGAAGGTGATGAATTAGGTCAGATGGAACGAAGTCTGAGCTTAATGATTACAACCATACGCTCTCTGGTGACGAATATATCGAATATATCAGAACGACTTACTAGCTCAAGCCAGGAATTGTCCAGTGCTTCCGAAGAGACTACCATTTCTGCGGAAGGTATTGCTGATCGTATGGATGAAATGAGCAGTGGTTCACAGGATCAAATTAATTATGCAGAGAAGGTAAATCAGATGTCAAATGACATGAATTCTCAGCTTTTGGATTCGGTAGAAAAGATTGGATTAATGACAAAGGATACGGAAATTGTAAGCAACAAAGCAGAGACCGGACGAAAGAAAATCCAATATTCCATTCAGGAAATGAAGCAGATACAAGCTCAGACAGAAAAAATTGAGCAGGTCATGAAGGTTCTCTTAAAACAGTCAGAGGAAATCCGTAAGATTAATGGCATGATTACAGCTATCTCCTCTGAGACAAATCTATTATCCTTGAATGCTTCCATTGAAGCTGCCAGAGCAGGAGAAGAGGGGCGTGGCTTTGCAGTTGTCGCAGAGGAGATCGGTAAATTAGCTACAGAGTCACAGCAGTCTGCCCAAGGCATTGCCGGCCTGATTGAATCAATTACGCACAGCATAGGGGAAGCCTACCAGCTGATGGAACAAGAAAGTGAGTTAGTAAATCAGGGCATTATTTCAGTGGAAGATTCAAAAATTGCATTTGAAGATATCAGTGAAAAGGTTGATGTTGTATTACATGGAATGAATCAGGTGGTCACATCTGTTGAAATGGCAAAATCAACAAGCGTTTCTGTAAACGA
>JAQZBD010000286.1 GCA_029239235.1 Herbinix sp. | reverse complement strand
AGGTGATGACGCATATCGTGCCGATAGATGGCTGTACCCTTTTGCATCTGTCTCATAGTCTCAAGCTCAAGCTGTGACTGCTGGAGCTGAGAGGCAAAGATATCCCTTTCTCTCTGAGCTTCTGCCTGTTTTTGAGATTCATTAAAGTATAAGAGAACAAACACTAAGTAAAAGGTGCAGATCAGAGAGGGAGTAAACTGTACCGCTCCCCGGGCACCTGAATACAGCAAATCCGTATATATGGTAGTAGTGTAGTCAAACAAGTAGTACAAGAGAGGTATGGCACCAAAAAGCAGACAAGAGCGTGTGGAGCGTTCCATTAATTGACTGACTGAGCCGGCAATATATTTTTTGAGGAAATAGTATGCAACGCACATCATTGCAAAGTAACCGATATGATCAGCCAGACTGCTGTCGAAAACCGCTGCGGCTATCGAGCCTGCCCAACGAGGAATCTGACAACAAAGATATGCGGTAAGTACACCGCAGACCGACATCAGCCACGGACGTCTGAAATACAAGGCGAGGAATAGAACCGATGGAAAATGCGTAATGAAGGGATACAATTGCATCGTAGTTTGAAGCCCAAACATCCACCAGCAGAGTATTTGAATAAAAAGTATCAGTGCATAAAAAATAGCAATCGCCGTATTACCTGCCCGTTTATTCTGAACACCGGCAAAATGAAGAGACACTGCCGTGCCGAACACCAAAGCCATGCTGGAGCGAAATAAGAGAAAAACGTTATAAATCACAGCCTATCCCTCCTATCATTTGGTGACAGCAAAAATTTCATATAAGCTGCCTTGACCTTCACCAAAGCATCCCTTGCCACCGGCACTGTTTTACCGACAGTGGTAGCAAGACCTTTTTTGTCAAGTTCCGTTACCTGACGCAGGTTAATCAGATAGGAACGGTGAGGTTTAAAAAAATGTGGATCAGACAACAGCTTTTCCTCATAATCGCTAAGGTAACCGTAGGTTTCCCGGACCTCACCGTTTACCAGTATGAACTGTAACGTACGGTTTGTGACTTCTACATATACGATTTGTGAAAAGAGCAGCTTAACGATACCGCTTCCGGATTTTAATGTCAGATAAGCTTCCTCCTGTGTAAACCTTGCCAGCTGCTTATCAAGGGAGGGAAAGACCTCATCCTTTCGCGCGGGTTTTATTATGTAATCCTCGGCACCTACACGGTAGCTCTCCACTGCATATTCACGGGAGGAGGTGAGGAATATAATCGGTATCTCACGATCTGATAAACGGATCTCTTTGGCGGCATCCATTCCGGAGAGACCCGGCATAAGGATATCCAGCAGCAACATATCAAATCGTCTTACTCTCATTGTCTCCAAAAGCTCAAGGGCACTGTGAAAGGCTTCATAAGTAACGGAACCATCCCGCTCTCTGCGATAATCCTCCAAAAGTGAGGATATGCGGGAGAGTTCTTCTAAACTGTCATCACAAACTGCAATATGCATGTTCGTTTCCTCCGTTCATGTACAATAAATCAACATTATTATAGTACAAAAGGCATGGAGTTACAAGAATTTGGGCTACGATTCATGCGGTAGGTGATACGATTCGCGCGATAAACGGTTTTTGAGAGGAAAAATTGATATTCTACGGTGAATGATCGTGATTCAAGTAAGAAAGAGAGGTATGCCTATGACTTTAGCCACATTGGGCTGGTTGATTGCAGGAGTTTGTGTGGTGGCATTTGTTGCATTATGGTTTACGGTGAGTTGTCGTGAACTATCTGCAAAGCAAAAGAGCCTGGATTCTATTAGTGAGCAGGTGCAAATCCACCGCAGATTGTGTATGCAGGAGCGCGGCGGTGAGAATGATGCTGCAGCTCAAAAAGTATTAGAGAATAAACTCATGGTTTATCAGGAGGTGGAAAGAGGCTATAAGGCCCTATTAAAAAAGCCGATGAACCGTATTCCCTCCTTTGTTATGAGGTTTCATACTGCAGAAAAGGGGAGAAGGATATGAATTATATCTGTGAGGTGTGTGGTTTTTTCTTTTGCCGTATGGGGGAAGTAAATGAGTGTCCTTCCTGCGAAAGAAATCAAATCCGGTCTGTTACAGAAGAAGAAACTCAGAGGTTACAGGAGCTTCCGGACTCTATAAGCGAAAGATAACAACACGCTGTTGTTATCTTTTTATAATCACATGGCTGCTGCACATGCAACGTTAGGTTGCTTCTGACGCAGCTTTTTCTTTTCTTATTATTAAAAATATCATTTTGAAAACTTTTCGATTAATGTGATTCTAATTACAGTTTTTATTTCGCATAGGTTTTACAATGAATCCTGTTGAAACAATACAATACGAATTGACACAGGAGGATTAACATGAGAGCAAATAATCAGGTAACATTAGCAAAAGATATCTATTGGGTAGGAAAAATTGATGACCGTGAAGTACCATTTCATAGATTGGTTTTAGCAAAGGGAACTACTTATAATGCCTATTTATTAAAGACTGGGAAGCCAACGGTTATTGACACGGTTGATATCGAATTCGGCGGTGAGTTTGTAGAATATTTGAAGGAATTTATTGATCCAAAGGACATTCAATATATAGTTATTAATCATACAGAACCGGATCATTCCGGTGGTCTTGGTGCATTAGCAGGTCAGGCACCCGATGCGACAATCGTCTGCACACAAAAGGCTGTGAAAGAGCTGCAAGAAATGTATAAGCTGCACGACAGAACCTTCCTTGTCGTAAAGGATGGCGATACCTTGGATATTGGAGGTAAGACCTTAAAGTTCAAGGAGACACCATATCTTCATACAGAAGAAACCATGATTACTTATTGTGTTGAGGATCAAATTTTATTTCCTTGTGATATCTTCAGTACACACATTGCAAATGACCAATTCTTCAATGATGATGCAAAAAATGACATTACAGAAGATTTTATCGGTTACTACAAATTAATTATCCACCCTCATCGTAGATATGTACAAACGTTAATTAATGCATTAAAAGAGATGGATGTGAAGATGATTGCCCCCTCCCATGGCTATATTTTGAGAACGGATGTACAAAAGTATATCGATCTATATGCTTCCATGAGTGCGAACACGGCAGCGGATAAGAAAGTAACCATTGTCTATACAACCATTAAGAGTAATACGAAAAAAATGGCGAATATGCTAAAGGATAGCTTTGAGAAAAATAACATTAAAGCGGATGTTTTCAATGCGGATAAGTCAGAGAAGGAAGTAATCTTAACCAGTATTAAGGAAGCAGATGCCGTATTAGTAGGAAGTTCAACCAGATACGCTGATATGATTGGGAACCTAGAGCAAATTTTGACTGAACTACCTAATATGGAGCTTGCAGGAAAGCTTGGAGCAGCGTTTGGTTCTTATGGCTGGAGTGGAGAAGCAATTGAAGTAATTCAAGACTATCTGGAGAAAACAGATATGAATATTTTAAATACTTCAAAGGTTATTAAATCAACAGGAATGATTGACGTGGAGTTTCCGGTAAGAGTAAGATTTTCCCCTAAGGAAAGTGCAGAGAAAATAGAAAATTCTGCGTCCTTTATTTCTGACTTACTCTTAAGTACGATCTAATAATTCGAGAAGGCAGGTGTGACAATGAATAAAAATTATATCATCATCGGTGGTGGTGCTGCAGCTGTCACTGCTGCGAAAGCAATTCGTAATCAGGATGCAGAAGCTACGATTCAGATTTACGTGAAAGAGAAATCATTGCCTTACAATCGAGTAAAATTATCAAAGGAATTATTTGAGGATTTGGGCAATGAAAATGTACTGATTAAAAAGGATAAGTGGTATCGGAAAAATAATATTCAGGTATTTACTGAAACCAACATTACAAGTATTGACACAGAAGCACATTTTGTTCTTACTTCACAGGGAGAACAGATTTCTTACGATAAATTGCTAATCTGTACGGGGTCTAACAACAGGAAGCTAACGCTTCCAGGGGCTGAGTTAAAAGGTGTATTTACCATTCGTGAGATGGTGGAAGCGGAAGAATTCAAAGCTTATATTGAAAATAGAAATCATATTGTTATTATTGGCGGCGGAGTTCAGGGTCTGGAAACAGCATGGTCCTTATTAAAAGCAGGGAAAAAGGTAACCATAGTTGAGGCTTGCCCAACCCTAATGGGGAGGCAGTTGGATGAACCAACTGCAAAGCTGTTGAAGGACAAGGTTGAGTCCCTTGGAGTAGAGGTTATTCTAAATGCTGGTATTGAA
>JAQZBD010000046.1 GCA_029239235.1 Herbinix sp. | reverse complement strand
AAGTGCCGTACCATGGGAGCTTATAAATATGGTATTATATTTTGCATCAAGCCAAGAAAGGAAATATGAGCCAGAATGTTTCTAATGATAGATAACTATGACTCTTTTGTATATAATTTAGTTCGTTATTTCGAGGAACTGAATCAGGAGGTTTTGGTAGTAAGGAATGACAGTATTCCTATGAGCACCATCCAAGCTATGAAACCTCAAGGTATTATTATATCACCGGGCCCAAAGACGCCGCTGGAGGCAGGAATTACACTTGATATCATAGAACAAATGAAGGGAAAGCTTCCAATCCTTGGGATATGTCTTGGACATCAAGCAATCGGACATGCCTTTGGTGCAAATATTGTACAAGGAAAAGAGCCGGTACATGGAAAGATATCGGATGTGGTTCATGACAGCTTAGGAGTATTTAAAAATCTTAAGAATCCAATGCAGGTAACCAGATATCATTCTTTGGTGGTTGAGAGAGAGACATTGCCTAATTGTCTTGAAATCTCATGTGAAACGAAAGATGGCGTTATTATGGGATTGAGACATAAGGATTACAATATCGAGGGTGTTCAATTTCATCCGGAAGCAGAAATGACGGAATGTGGACATGCATTACTTCAGAATTTCGTGGAATTTTGCATGTAATTTTATATGGACAATCGAAGATACTAAGGTTAGAATATGTTTCATATGAGAGAATTGTCGAAATGTAGTGTTTACATCTTGTTTTTCACAGTGGACTAAAGCTGCAAAGCAGCTAGATTTTAAAGTATAGGAATGAGATTAGGGAACAAAGTTAATAAGAAATGATAGATCATAAAACGATGGTCTTGAATTGAAATAGATAGTAATTTTACATTAATTATATAGAAACTGTAGCGTAGAACTAAGGAAAGGAGTTTCCCATGGTAGATATTAAAAAAATTGAGGAAGCTGTTAAAATGATCATAGAGGCAGTCGGTGAGGATCCGGAGAGGGAAGGTCTGAAAGAGACTCCGAATCGAATCGCCAGAATGTATGACGAGATTTTCTCCGGATTGCAGGAATCCCCGGAAACACAGTTAGCAAAAACCTTCAGCGTAGCACAAGACAACCTAGTAATTGAGAAGGATATTACTTTTTATTCCATGTGTGAACATCACTTCCTGCCATTCTTTGGACAGGCACACATCGCATATATTCCAAACGGTAAGGTTGCCGGTCTTAGCAAGCTGGCTAGAACCGTTGAACTATATTCCAAGAGACCTCAATTGCAGGAGAATATGACTGAACAGATTGCGGAAGCCCTCTATCAGCATTTAGATGCGAAAGCAGTTATGGTAGTCGTAGAAGCGGAACATTTGTGCATCAGCATGAGAGGAATTAAAAAGCCTGGTACCAGAACAAAAACCATCAGTGTAAAAGGCTTGTATTCAGAGGATAGCAAGCTGCGGGAAGAGACCTATCGAATGATAGTAAATGGATAATTCAATCAATATTCGAGAGAGCGGAGGAGAAAAGTGGATAACATTTTCATTGAAGACCTGGAAGTATATGCTTACCATGGGGTAAACCAGGAGGAGAAGGTTCTGGGGCAAAAGTTTATCATATCTTTGGAGCTTTTTTTGAATTTACAAGGTGCGGGAATTACTGATGACTTGACAAGAACAGTTAGTTATGCTGAGGTTTGCAACAGTATTGCTGACTTATTTACGAAAAATAAATTTGACCTTATTGAGAAATGTGCGGAAGAGGTAGCCAAATTTATATTAATGAATTACTCCGAAGTGGAAAAGGTAAATGTGGTTATCAAAAAACCTTGGGCGCCAATCGGAAATGTTCTAAAATATGCCGGCGTGAGAATAGAACGTTCCTGGAAGACAGCTTATATTGCACTTGGTTCTAATATGGGTGATAAAGAGCAGTATTTAAAGGACGCACTGGAAGCTATGAATTGCGGCTCCACACAGGTAGTGAAGTCTTCGAATTTTCTGGTGACAAAGCCTGTTGGATATGTGGAGCAGGAGGATTTTCTAAATTGTGTGGCACAAGTGAGAACCCTGTTATCACCACAATTATTACTAGAGCAGCTGCATCAGATTGAGCATAAGTACGGGCGGGTACGAACCTTGAGATGGGGACCGAGAACCCTGGATTTGGATATTATTTTTTATGAAAACGAGGTCATAAATACAGATACTTTGATCATACCTCATCCTAGGATGCAGGAAAGACTTTTTGTACTCTCACCATTAGCGGAGATTGCACCGAGTAAGATACATCCTGTCTTAAATAAAACAGTAGTAGAACTGGAAAAGGAAATCGCAGAGCTCTGATATGAAGATGACGTTAAAAGAACTAAGCACTCAATTATCCATGTTTGATCTTTTTACTATATTTAAGGATAAAGATCATGTTGCATTTCTGGATAGCAGCCGGGATGCAAAGGATTTGGGGAGGTATTCCATCCTGGGAATTAATCCGTACCTAATTTTTAAGGGGCGAGAGAATAACTGTATTGTTAATGGTGAGTTGATTCAGTCAGATCCTTTTGAGCTTTTAAGGAAATTGATGAAGCAGTATAAGGTATCCAATGAATCGGAGCTGCCTTTTATCGGTGGCTGTATCGGTTATTTTTCTTATGATTTTGGACTAACACTGGATCGTGTTCAGCATCAGTCCTTGGAAGAGGAACAGCTGCCTCACTACTATTTTATTTTCTATGACAACTTTATTATATGTGATCATTTAACTGGGCGGAAATATCTATCAGCCTGTGGTGTGTTAGATGAGGCAAACCGCACTACCTCGCAGCTGGAACATATCATAAAGAATCAAAGTATTGGGTTTGATAATTTAAACGAAAATGTAAATGAAGAAAATATAATAACAAGAAATAGAAAGAAAGAAGATATATTACTTCAGGCATCTACGAAGAATCCTGAAGCAAGGTTCACCTCTAACTTTACCCAGTTAGAATATGAACATACCGTCACTCAGATGAAGGAATACATCCGAAGCGGAGATATCTATATTGCAAACCTGACACAGAGAATGAAATCAGCAACCAATAAGTCTTCCTATGAGATCTACCGTGATTTAAGACAGATTAATCCTGCCCCCTTCTCCTCTTATTTAAAGCTGGAGAGCTTTGAAATAATTTCATCCTCACCGGAATGTTTCCTTAAGCTTGAAAATAAGCGGGTAGAGACAAGACCAATCAAAGGAACAAGACCTAGAGGTGAGACAGAAGAGCAGGATGAACAGAATCGCCTGGAGCTGATCAACAGTGAGAAAGACAGAGCGGAGCTCCTAATGATTGTGGACTTGCAAAGGAATGACCTGAGCAAAGTATGCAAGCCGGGCAGTGTTAAGGTGACGGAGCTGTTTAAACTGGAGGAATATAGTACGGTGTTTCATCTGGTATCTACGGTGGAAGGCCAGTTAAAGGACGAAGTAGACAGTCTGGAATGCATGAAGCAATGCTTCCCGGGCGGCTCCATAACAGGAACGCCTAAGATCAGGGCAATGGAGATCATAGACGAGCTGGAGGGCATTAAAAGGGGAATCTATACGGGGTGTATCGGCTATTTTGGATTTGATGGAAATGCAGATTTTAATATTGCAATTCGCACGATCATAAAGCGAGGAAATGAGGTTTCCTTTGGAGTTGGTGGAGGTATCACCTGGGATTCGGAGGAAGCGGCAGAATACCAAGAAACGTTAGATAAGGCGAAAGCATTAATGAGGGTGGTCTAGATGGTTATTGTGAATGGTTTAGCCTCGGAGGATAATAAAATAGTAATGGATGAGGGATATTTGTTTGGAAGAGGAGTATTTGAAACAATACTTCTAAAGGACAACCCCTTATTTTTGAAGGAACATCTGAGCAGACTAAATCAGGGAATGCGCCAATTAGGCTTTGAGAATAGTGTGGAAGAGTCGGAGCTTTTACAAGTTCTTAAATCTCACAGAATTAAGAACTGCGTACTCAAATTAGTGGCAACAGAGAAAAATATTATCCTAACTACAAGGCAGAATCCATATGAGTCCTTTGATGATACGGAGGGGTTCAAATTAAAGCTGAGTAAGCTAAAAAGAAATCCATTTTCCTACATCACCTATCTGAAGACCTTGAGTTATATGGACAATCTATTAGAACGCGAAGCAGCAGGAAAACAAGGTTTTCACGAAGTATTATTTCTAAATATGCGAGAGGAGCTGGCGGAAGGAAGTGCAACGAATGTATTCTTTATAAAGAATAAGAAAATTCTTACGCCTTCTGTCGAGTGTGGTTTGCTAAACGGAATTATCCGGCAATGGGTCTTGAAAAACTATGAGGTAACAGAGGGCAGGTATAGCCTGGAGAAGCTTTTGGATTGTGAAGGTGCCTTTGTTACAAATAGTTTGATGGGAATTATGCCCGTTGCTTGTTTGGAGGATTATAGTATGAGAAGATCTACAATAGTTTCCGATATCCGGTATGAGTACGATAGTTATCTTAAGAATAGAGTGGATAACGTGTAAAAGCATAATGCAGGCGTGGATATTTCACCCAAATTTTTGCTGATGTGTGGATAACATCCTATTCATTTAAAATAGAGGAGATTATGAATGATTTATAATGAGTCTCACGAAAATAAAGATCTAGCTCGGTATAATCTAATATTAAATCATCCGGATTACCAGGAGTATTTAAAGAAAAACGAAGCAGCGGAGCTTAATCGCAGCTTCTGCCATCATGACCTACCCCACTTTCTGGATGTGGCAAGAATTGCTTATATTATGAATCTGGAGCAAAAGCTTGGGTATTCCAAGGATATAATCTATGCAATAGCCCTGCTTCATGATATCGGCAGGTGGAAACAATATACCCAGAACATTCCTCATGATGCAGCAAGTGTGGAATTGGCTGATCCAATCTTGATAGAATGCAACTATCAGGAAGAGGAAAGAAAACTAATTTTGGATGCAATACTAAGCCATCGTTCTTTGGGAGTAGATGAGAATGGCCTGAAGGAGATCATTTATAAAGCGGATAAGGCTTCAAGAGCCTGCTTTCATTGTAAGGCATCACCGGATTGCAATTGGTCGCAGGAAAAGAAAAACCTTGAAATTAAATATTGAGAGTGAGATGGACAGATACCGTATCGACAAATGAGCTACTTAAGATTAGATAAATGGAGGTTCAAAATCGTTGCTTATTGGAAATAAGAATTTTGAGATAGGAAAAAGAACTTATGTAATGGGAATCCTGAACGTGACGCCGGATTCCTTTTCTGACGGCGGAAAATTCAATCGTTTGGATCACGCTTTATTCCATGCAAAGGAGTTAATTGACCAGGGAGCGGATATCATTGACGTCGGCGGAGAATCAACGAGACCAAACCATGTGGTGGTTGAGGCCGATGAAGAATTAGAAAGAGTGATACCTGTTATCACAGCGTTACACAAGGAGTTTGATATTCCGATTTCGGTGGATACTTATAAAGCGGTGG
Source organism: Herbinix sp. (assembly GCA_029239235.1). Classification (GTDB taxonomy): domain Bacteria; phylum Bacillota; class Clostridia; order Lachnospirales; family Lachnospiraceae; genus Mobilitalea. The sequence continues at coordinate 15,838 of JAQZBD010000046.1, read as the reverse complement.
TTGCGAGGGAAGCGATTATGGCTGGAGCGCATCTGATTAATGATGTTTGGGGCTTTAAGAAGGATCCGGATATGGCAAGGGTGGCAGCAACACTTAAGGTACCCTGCTGTTTGATGCATAACAGGGAAAAAGCAGAGTACCGGGATTATCTTCAGGATGTAATTGCTGACCTGAAGGAAAGCGTAGAAATAGCCTTAAATTCGGGCGTAAAGCCGGAAAATATCATGTTAGATCCAGGCATTGGATTTGCAAAAAATTACGAGCAAAATCTGGAGCTGATGAATCACCTGGAGCTTCTAAAGAAATTAGGTTATCCTGTTCTTCTTGGAACCTCAAGAAAATCCATGATCGGAAACACCTTAAATCTTCCGCCCCAGGAGCGGGTAGAGGGTACCCTTGCAACAACCGTTATCGGAATTATGAAGGGTTGTGATTTTATCCGCGTCCATGATGTACAGCAGAATAAGAGAGCTTGTTTGATGACGGATGCAATTGTGCGAAATTAGAAATTTCTTTAATAGTGAACTAGGAAAAGGGAATCAGCGATATAAACCTCAGTCGCCTGTCAGAAGGGATTGAGGTCTAAGTCTGCTTATTCCCTTGCTTTACATTCTTCATAGCTTTTAATAAAGTTATTAATTACCGGATTGGTATTATGGGTGTTCCAGGCCAGAACCAAGGAAGATTCCCGAATCGTATCGCAGTTCTGGAAGGGAATGAACTTCATGGAGGGATTATGGACCGCAACACTGTTAGAATAGGTAAAGGCCAGTCCCATCCCGGCCTCAACCCAGAGCATGGCAGTATTTAAATCAGGAGCGATTTTTAGCTTAGGATAGAAATCGTGTGCTGTACAGAATTCTATCGCCCCATCTGCAGCATATTTACTGTCATCCTTTGATAGTAATATAAAGGTCTCATCTTTGAATTTGTCAGGAAGAAAAACACTTAGGTTGGACAGCGGATTTCTTCTTGATATAATAATTCCATCCTGAACCTTTTCGATTAATTTGTAGCGAAGCAGAGGGATGTTTGAAATATCAAAGAAAAAGGTAATAATAAAATCGTAGGTAAAATCTAAGATCCCGTCCGTTAAGTTCTGAAAAGATCCCCTTTTCATATCGATGCTTTGATTAGGAAAGTTCTTATGATATTGATGAAGTACATTTTGCAGCAGGCCTTCCAAGGTAAATTCTTCTAAAATACCGAATTTCAGATTACCGTTATAGCCCTTAAAGATATTTTGAGCGTTTTGGATGAGGTGCGTATAATTCATATATAATTTTGAAAGCTCCTCATATAAGTATTCACCGCTTTTGGTGAGATTGACATTGCGGTTGTCCCTAAGTAATAACAGTACGTTCAGCTCCCGCTCCATGGCAGTAATTTGTCGGCTTAGAGTGGACTGGGAAATATTAAGTTCCGTTGCTGCCGTTGTAAAATTTCGGTGCTTTGCCACAGTGATAAAATATTGCAGTTGACGCATTTCCATAAAAACTCCAATCCGCAAAATCATGGTCGAAGGTCATATGCAACCATATTTCGCTTTTAGTAAAGGTATCTTGAGATCATTTGTTCAATTTAAGTTTATTATAAACTGATATCTAACAATATTGCAATATGTGCATGATATGATGCGGAATGTAGCATGTTTAATCCTTTCTAAGCAGCTATAATTTAAGTAAGGAGATCGTATATCCTACTTTAAACATGATGGAGGTTAAGCTATGTTATCAAAAAGAGAGAATGCTTTATTGGCTCTAAGGGGAGAGATGCCGGAATATGTTCCATGCTTTTATGATGCCTGTCAGATTATTCCTGCGGCAACATCACTGGAGACACCACAAATGGGGGCTCCCGGATATGACGGCTATGGTGTCCACCAGACACCAACGGATAGTGCGGGAGGTATGTTCACACCCACACCTACGGTAAAGCCGGTGCTAAAGGATATAACAGAGTGGAAGAGCGTAGTGCAGTTTCCGGACTATTCTAAGGTTCCATTTGAAATGATTGTAGCAAAGGAAAGGGAGCTGATGCATTTGAATCCGGAAATGTTTGTGCAGGACTTATTCTGTCCTAACGGCATTTTCGAGAGGCTGCACTTCTTACTTGGCTTTGAAGATGCAATGTGTTCGATTTATGATGAGCCCGAAGCGGTATATGATCTGGTAGGTGCCATTGCTGACAAAAAGATAGAATATATAAAGCTGGCAGCAGACTATTATAAGCCGGACTATTTTACATTACTAGATGATTATTCCCATATAAATGGACTATTTATTTCTCCTGAGAAATTCCGCAAATTCTTTAAACCTCATCTTGCCAGAATCGTTGCTGCCTGCAAGGAGACAAGCATGATCTATAAGCAGCATTGCTGTGGAAAGCTGGAGGATCTTTTTGATGATTTTCTGGACATCGGTGTCACTGCCTTTGATCCTGTGCAACCGGTCAATAATATAGTAAAGCTGAAGGAAAAAGCAAAAGGGAAGGCTGGAATTATGGGTGGCTTGGATGTTCAGAATGTGGTAGATCGAGTAGAAGCTACTGATGAGGAAATAGCAGCTGAAGTGAAACGGTGTATCGAAGCGTATGGGCCAGGTGGTGGATATATGGTGTACGGAGCGTCCGTCAATATGTTCAATCCATCCCAGTATGCACCGGGTGGCAGGATATTTACGGTGAATCAGGCTTGTGAGAAGTATGGCAGAATATATTAAAGTGAAATTGACGTATCGATGCGGTTCGCGAGTAATGTGCAGTAAGAAAGTGGATGGAGCTGGAAATGAAATAACTGTAGGTAGAAGAGAGGATTAATTCATCTGTATAAAAGGGGCTGAGAGGAATTCAGGTATTGGATTCTTCTCAGCCCTTTAGCTCATATTTGTAGTTAATTGTATTAGTTAATATTTTTAGTTTGTATTAGCTCATATTTGTAGTTTATTGTATTAGCTCATGTTTTTAGTTATTGTGTTAGCTCATAACTATTACTTATTGAGCTAGATCTTAGCTGATACTTATTGTGTAAGCTATTATCTTGTAATAATAGATTTTACTTTAATTTAATGATTGCATTCTAGCTCTTATTTACTATTAAAGTCTTTTACCGCTTGGAAGAAGGCATCAATATTTTCCCACTTTGACATTGGTGGTATATCGCAGCCGGAGGAAACAACAAAATTCGGGTAGTGGCTGCAGCTATCCATCAGAGATAAGGTGGCTTCTCGAATGGACTGAGGAGTACCGTTTCTGAATTCACCTGCCGGATTAACATTCCCCATAGCTAATAAGTGCTCCGGAACATGGGTCAACATTTCTGCCATATTGATTGCATTTCCAAAATGCAACACGGGAGCTCCATTGGTGATAATGGATTCGATCTGAGGAATGGTGCTATTTCCGCAGTTGTGATATACTACAATAAAGGAGTCATCCTGTATGGCCTCTACAATCTTTCTAACATAAACTGCGGAAAATTCTTCTGCGAGAGCAGGAGATAATAATCCGGCCAGGGGCTCTGCGATTACAACACCGTTGGCGCCTACGTTCTTATAGGCCTTACAGTAATCGATGATAAAGTTAGTCGTTTTGTTCAGTACCTTATGTACCATGTCAGGCTCATCGTAGCAATAGACCATAGCCTCGGAAACATCCATTAAACGACCTGATAGAGAGAAGGGACCGATTACGCCGGCAAAAACAGGACGATCGGTAATTATGTCCATTGCTTTTTGGATGGCTTCTATATAGATATGGGTTCTGCCGGCTCCCACAGGAGGAACCTGAAGTGCATCAGCATCCTCTTCTGTGGATACAATGCTTCCGATTACCGTAGGTACTTCATCATCGGAAAAACGTATCGTAGAGCCAAAGCACTCGGCTTCAATTGATAAATCCATCAGGCTGACAGCAGCTGCGGAATCTACCCGGTCTGCAATTAACTTCATTCCCTTTGCCTGAAGATCACTGTTGGATATCAATTCTTTTACGGTAACTCCCATTAATTGAATTGCAGGAAAAGATAATACTGGCATTGCCTTTTTGGTCGGTGCTTTTAACATTGTATCAACCCAATTTCTCATATCTCGCTTCATAAACTACACTCCTTATAAATAACATAATATTTATTGGTCAGATATCATAAGTCGGTTCAAAGACCGAAATTGATGCGTTACTCTTTTGGTAACAAACATAAGACATATGATACTGAGCCAAGATTTTATAAATATTATCATAATTTATAACTGGAGACTGGTAATAAATATAGAAAATATGCGCTTATTTTACATTATAGGAACAAAATTAATTCCCTCAATAAAAAGTTTCAATAAAAATGTTTAATAATAATGTTAAATAAAAATAATAAATAAAAATGTAAGGTTATCGTCTGTACTGCTTTGGCGTCAGGCCGGTATATTTTTTAAACACCTTAGAAAAATAGCTTTGATCCTCAAAACCCGTGGCAATCGCTATATTAATAATCGTATAATCTGTGTTGGCAAGCAATCGTTTACTCTCTTCAACACGAACCATGTTAAGATATTCCTTGAAGGTAGAGCGGGAGGACTGCTTAAAGACAGTGGAAAAGTAGGCACAGTTCAGGTGAACATGGGTAGCAACGTCCTCCAGAGTAATGTTTTTTGAAAAATTATTCGATATGTAGAGCATGGCTTTTTTCATCATTTCATGGTTTTTGGAAGGAATATAATTAAACATGGATTCTGTAAATACTTCAACGGTCTCTTGAAGTTTAAAGCAGAGAGAATCTATGTCTGTAATTTGCTGAAGAGATTTTAAAAATTGATTGTTTATTTTTAATATGCTGTCAGTGGCAGCTCCGCCTTCAATGGCAGTTCTGGATAGCAGGGAACATAACTCAATAGCTCGGGTCTTCGCAGTTTCCAGATTATTACCGCCGGAGAAAAGAACATACCCCAGCAGATCATTTAATATACCCTTTGCATCCTGCACCTTTCCTGCCTTTACCTTTGCTAAGAGCGCTTTTTCTTTTTCATAAGGATAGGAGTTGGAAATGCTGACACCGGAATTCTTATACATCTGAATAGATTCATTAATTTTGGACTGCTGATGCAGCTTTCCCTGGTTAATAATTAACTGTTGCTTACCCTCAGTTAGGAGATTAGAAAATAGATAGTATAGTAAGCGGCTGATTTGTGTTACTATATTGGGAGGAACTACTTTAAGACTCGAGGATTCCTCGTACATTTCAATCAGCGAGTAGGTAGGAATGTGGTATCGTTTATCAAGATCGTGAATCAGCAGTGAATCCGGAGCATCCATTAAAAAAGGGCCGACCAGAATGGAACCCCAGAAGGAACCGCTGTTTAAGAGCGGAAACACAATATGATTCAGATTGGCATGACAGGAAAAAATATAGGTTTCACCGATGTTGATCGCTCTTTTACTTGCATTAATATGTATCTTCTCACAGGTTTCATTGGAGGGCAGGTATTTTTGAAAAATACTGCAAAAGTTAGTACTTTTTCCGCAGGCTTCAAGGATAATACCTTGCTCATCTATTACCTGTATGGGAAGGCCGGTACAGGCTTCAAAGGATTCCAGCATCTCTTTTAATTGATTCTTAGGGATGATGGTATATAAATAAGTCGGCTGCATGTTGCAAAGACTCCTTTCCAAGAGGAACTTGCATGTCTTATTAGAATAAGAGCAAGCAATCTATATAATTACAAAACTAAAATTCATGTTCCTGATCTAGGCTCAGATTAGAACATTTCACCAAGCTTGAATATCCTCAAACTGCTCTTATTGTATCATGAAACATATAAAAAAAGTACATACTTTCTAAAATTATTACAAATGATTATTAAGGTATCGACTATACTATTAGTATCAGGTTAGTATCAGAAAGATAAGTCAGAAGTAGAAACAATGTTCAGGAGGGTATTTTAATGGCAGTAATTGAAGAAATCTCAGAATTTTTACAAAAAGGCCGTGCAAAAAATGTTAAGGTATTAGTTCAGCAGGCAATCGATGAAAACTATGACCCAAAGATAATATTAAATGAGGGCTTGCTTTCCGGTATGATGATTATCGGTGATAAGTTTAAGCGTAACGAGGTTTTTGTACCAGAGGTATTAGTTGCTGCAAGAGCAATGAATTCAGGTTTGGAAATTCTGGAGCCGAAGCTCATTGAAGTTGGCAATCAGCCCGTAGGTAAGGCTGTTATTGGTACGGTAAAAGGTGATTTACATGATATCGGTAAAAATTTGGTGGCTATGATGTTAAAGGGAGCCGGCTTAGAGGTATATGATATTGGTGTGGATGCTCCTGCAGAAGCATTTATTGAAAAAGCAGAAGAAGTAGGTGCGGATATTATATGCATGTCTGCATTGTTAACCACAACCATGCCAAGCATGCAGGATGCATTAGCAGTAATGAGAGAAAAGGGTGTACGCGATAAATATATCGTAATGGTGGGAGGAGCACCGGTGAATCAGATCTTCTCAGACCAGATTGGAGCAGACTATTATACTCCTGATGCTGCAACAGCAGCTGAGACAGCAAAGAAAGCGATTATCTTAAAAAAGTAGGTTAAATATACATAAACCGGGATAGAATAGAATGAAATGGTGAAAACCCAGGATGCCAATATATCCTGGGTTTTCACCATTTTGATATTCTGACTCTTTTCAAATAACAAGATTAAAAGCTGTAGCATCTCCAAGCTAATAGATACTTTTTCAAACATTGATAGAAACAAGTATTGATTCGATCATTTTAAGGCATGGTAATAGCATGTGTAGTTATAAGTTGTCAATAATATGAAAACATGATAAACTATCGTTATGGAACAATCGTGTTACAAGGGAGCGTTGACCTTCATTCTATTGGAATGGGGGTGATGCCTATGAAAAATCAATTCGATTTTAAGGATGTGCTGACTTTCGGTATATTCCTTTTGGCATTGCTTACATTCGTTTTTACGTTTTGTAAGTAGCCATACATAGAAAAACCACCCTTGTATACTTTGCCGGTATCGGGTGGCTATTCTATCCAGTTAATCCGGTCAACCTATCCTTTTAGGCGGTTGTTCCTTTTCTAACTTAAATATAGCATAGTGTCATAAAATATTCAATGGTTTTATTTGATATGGCGGTGGTTCTGTCGATCTGCTGTTAAAATGACTTTTGATAGATAAATTATTATATGAAAATATAATGAAGTATTTTCATGATTTTAAAAGGTGTTTCGAATGAATTCTGAAATCTTAGAAAAACTAAAAGTAATAACACCGGAAGAGCAAGACATACTGGAGGGAAGAACTCAAATTAACAAATCCCTCTATATGAATTCCTCTTCGGATATTATTGATAATAAAAAGCTTCTTGATTATGGGAAGCTGATACAAGTGCGCCCTCATACTCGTTTTGCTCACTTTCCAAAGCATAAGCATAATTATGTAGAAATGATTTATATGTGTCAGGGTCAGACACAGCATGTCATCAACGGAGAGGATGTGGAGCTGAACGAAGGAGAGCTTCTCTTTTTGAATCAGAATGCCACGCAGGAAATACTTCCGGCAGGTATTGACGATATAGCGGTAAATTTCATTATTCTCCCTGAATTTTTCGACCGTACCCTGGTAATGATAGGAGAAGAAGAGAATCTTCTTCGTGAATTTATCATAGGGTGTCTAAAGCGTGAGGACGATAAGGTTAACTACCTGCACTTTAAGGTGGCTGATATACTTCCGATTCAGAATCTGGTGGAGAATTTAATCTGGACAATCATGAATAACCAGCAAAATGTGCGTAGCATTAATCAGGTTACCATGGGACTCATGTTCCTCCAGCTGATGAATTATACGGATAAGGTATCGGTAGGTAAAAACCAATATGAACAGGAATTGGCTATCCGCTTGCTCCGTTATATTGAAGAACACTATCGGGATGGAAAATTATCCGATCTGGCAGAGGCGATGCGCTGCGATTTATATTGGCTAAGCCGAATGGTTAGAAAGCTGACAGGTAAGACCTTTACCGAGCTGCTTCAGACAAAGAGATTAAATCAAGCAGCATATTTACTGACGACTACCAAATTAACAGTGGCTGAGATTGGTCTTGCAGTGGGATATGATAACCTAAGCTACTTCCATCGTATTTTCTTTGAGAAATATAACGTATCTCCTAAAAAATATAGGGATGGCAAACCATAGAGCTCAAGTACCAGTTCGTATAGGGCTTCCTTTAAAGGGAGCTTATCTATGGAACGATCCAAGTTTCATGACGCTATATTAAATTGCAAATCAGGACACTTTTTTATACAAAAGGTGTTCTTTTTTTTATGCAAATTCTCTTGTATAATAAGAGCATGAGGAAAGCGTGAGGGAAAGACATCCCCACGCGAAAAGAACTCTGAAATGAGCACGTAAGGTGCACACTTCAAACTTCTTTCATTCAAAAGGAGGTATATATGAGTAATTATTACTTGGCGATTGATATCGGTGCTTCGAGCGGTCGCCACATTCTGGGTTATTTAAAGGATGGACAGCTTGCGATGGAAGAAATCCATCGTTTTGAAAACGGCATTGCCGAAAAGAACGGCGAATTTTGCTGGGATTTTGACAGATTATTTACTGAAATAATAACAGGCATGAAGAAGTGTAAGGAGATGGGTAAAATACCTGTAAGTGTCGGAGTCGATACTTGGGGAGTAGATTATGTTCTTCTTGACAATAATAATAAGGTTATTGGCAACACGGTAGCTTATCGTGACGGCCGTACCAAAGGAATGGATGATAAGGTTTACGAGATTATATCTGAGGACAACCTTTATGCAAGAACCGGTATTCAGAAGCAAATATTCAACACCATCTATCAGTTGATGGCGGTGAAAGAACAGCATCCGGAGTATTTAGAAAAAGCAGAAAGCTTTTTGATGGTTCCTGATTATTTCCATTTCCTGCTCAGTGGTGTTAAGAGCAATGAGTACACCAATGCAACCACAGGTCAGTTAGTAAATCCGGTTACTAAAAACTGGGATTATGAATTGATGGATTTATTAGGCTATCCTCGTAGAATATTCCAGGATACCTCTCTTCCAGGTACAGTTCTTGGTGGACTGACTAAGGAGATTCAGGAGGAAGTTGGATTTGACTGTAAGGTAGTGCTTCCTGCAACACACGACACTGGTTCAGCTGTTATGGCAGTTCCATCCAGCGATGAATTCCCTCTGTATATCAGCTCTGGTACTTGGTCATTGATGGGTATCGAACGTATGGATGCAGATTGCTCACCGCTTAGCAAGAAGTGCAACTTAACCAACGAAGGCGGTTATGAATATCGTTTCCGTTATTTAAAGAACATCATGGGTCTTTGGATGATCCAGTCAGTGAAAAAAGAAATCGGAGCAGGCTTATCCTACGCTGAGATCTGTGAGCAGGCATCCAAAGCCACGATTCCATCCCTTGTTGATGCGAATGACGGACGTTTCTTAGCTCCGGCGAATATGACGGAAGAAGTTAAGAAGGCATGTGCCGAATCAAATCAGCCGGTTCCGGAAGGAATTGCTGAGGTAGCAGCTGTTATCTATAACAGCCTTGCAAAGTGCTATAAGAACACCATTGATGAAATTGAGGAATTAACAAACAAGAAGTTTGATAAGATTCATGTAGTTGGCGGCGGCTCCAATGCAGATTATTTAAATATGTTAACTGCACGTTACACTGGCAGAACTGTTTATGCAGGTCCCGGAGAGGCAACCGCAATCGGTAATATTCTGGCACAGATGATCAGTAATAAGGACTTGGCAGATCTTAAGGCTGCACGTGAATGCGTAAGCAAATCCTTTGATATTACAAAGTACTAATCTTCAATAAGCATCTAGTTAACGTTTATTGAAATTAATAATAATCAAGATTTTATAATCAGGAGGAAAATAATATGACAACTTTACAAAGATATGAATCCGCAAAAGAAATTTACGCAAAAATTGGTGTTGATACAGACGCAGCTATCAAAAAACTTCAGAGCATCCCAATTGCTATGCACTGCTGGCAGGGTGATGATGTTGGTGGTTTTGAAGGAATTGGTGAATTATCCGGTGGTATCCAGGCAACCGGTAACTATCCGGGAAAAGCTTCCACTCCAGAGGAATTAATGGCAGATATTGATAAAGCTTTAAGCTTGATCCCAGGTGTCCACAAGATTAATCTTCATGCCAGCTATGCTATTTTCGAAGCTGGTGAAAAGGTTGACCGTAATAAGCTTGAGCCAAAGCACTTCCAAAAATGGGTTGAGTTTGCAAAAGAAAGAGGCTTAGGAATCGACTTTAACCCAACCTGTTTTGCTCATCCATTTGCAGAAAACGGAACATTATCCAGTGAAAATGATGATATTCGTAAATTCTGGATTGAGCATGGAAAAAGATGCCTTCAAATTTCTGAGTATTTTGCTAACGAATTAGGTATTCCTTGCTGCATGAACATCTGGATCCCAGATGGCTTCAAGGATATTCCTGCAGATAGAACAGCTCCTCGCGCAAGACTTAAGGATTCCTTAGATCAAATTCTTGCTACACCTTATGATAAGAGCAAGGTGTATGTAGCAGTTGAATCAAAAGTATTTGGAATTGGTTTAGAAAGCTATACTGTAGGTTCTCATGAATTCTACATGAACTATGCAGCAAAGAACAATATCCTTTGCTTATTAGATAATGGACATTATCATCCAACAGAGGTTGTATCTGATAAGATTTCCTCTATGTTATTATTCTCCGATAAGGTTGCACTTCACGTAACAAGACCGGTTCGTTGGGATAGTGATCATGTTGTATTATTTGACGATGAGACTAAAGAAATTGCAAAAGAAATCATTAGAAATGGCGTAGATAAGGTGCTTATTGCTCTTGACTATTTCGACGCAAGCATCAATAGAATCGCAGCTTGGGTAATTGGTATGAGAAACTTACAAAAGGCTCTTTTAAATGCATTATTACTTCCAAATGCACACCTTGCTAAGCTTCAGAATGACAGACGCTTAACTGAAGTTATGATGCTTCAGGAAGAATTAAAGTTATACCCTGTAGGTGATGTATGGAATTACTTCTGCGAGGTTAACAATGTTCCACAGAAGGAAGAATGGTTTGCTGAGGTTCAGAAATACGAGCAGGAAGTTCTTACCAAGAGATAAAAAATGCAATGATGCATTCATAAAGGGGGCAATACAATGTTTCAGGGTAAATTATTAAGACAATCTGACCTCAAAGATGTAGCTGAAATATTTATCAATAAAAATTTTGCAGATGCTTCACCTGAATATAAACTGCGCGATGGACATGCACAGAGATTACTGGAAACGGCACTTGAATATCATGAAACCTTAGCACATGTGGTTTCCGGTGTAGAAGAGCTAGCGAAACAAGGAAGTATTATCTCCTTAACCTATGAAGATAGGGCGAAATCGAATCAAAGCATAAGCAGAGCAAATGAGGATATCGCGGTTGTAGCGAATCATCAAGCGGATACTGCGACAGAGTGTGCAGTATTTTCAGGACAATTTCAGAATGAATTTAATGATTTACTAGAAGAAACACAGGAAATGGATGCGAAATCGGAAAAGACGAAGGGCATTAGTGAGGCAGGTTTGGTTTCTCTGCAATCCTTTTTGGAGGAGATACAAAAATCCAATGAAGTATTTATGAACCTTTCCGATAAGCTGACGCAATTCGATGCTTCGCTTACGAAGATTAATCAGGTGGTAGCAACCATTTCCGGGATTGCCTCCCAAATAAACCTTCTCTCTTTGAATGCCTCGATCGAGGCAGCGAGAGCGGGAGAAGCCGGTAAGGGCTTCGCAGTGGTAGCCAGTGAAGTTAAAAAACTTGCTGAGGACAGCGATTTGGCAAGCAAAAATATTGAAAAAGACATAAAAGTAATCGCGTCCGAAATGCATATCATGATGGAGTTAGTTGGTCAAGAAAAGAAAAGTGTTGTAAATCAATCCAATGCCATCGGCAGTGTAAGCTCAGGTATGGAAGAGATTAATTACGCTATTTCTGATCTGATGACCGGTCAGCGAAAAATTAATAATAAAGTAAAAACCATGTATTCCACCAACCAGGAGTTGTTGGATAAAATTAATGAAATCGCTGCCTTAACTCAGGAATATGCAGCCACTAGTCAAGTGGTATCCAGTGCTTCCATGGAAGCTAACAGTAAGGATGAAATGATACTGGATATGCTGCGGCGTTTGAATATGAATACAGCTGAGCAGATGAAGTATTTGGAAGGCTTCAAGATTAGAAGACAGGAAATAAAGAAAAAGCGGATTGGAGTAGTCTGTCTTGAACAGGCAGAGTTCTACCATGAGGTAGAGGACGCAGCTTATGCTACCGGTGAAAAGCTTGGTATTGAAGTTGTTTGTACTGCGCCAAAAAGATACAACGTAGAGGAACAGGAGAAAATCTTCCGTGGCTTCATAAAAGAAGGCATGGACGGTATCATCATTGCACCGAGTGATGCCGGCCGTCTGAAAGCCGCAATTGATGAAGCAGTAGCAGCAGGCATTAAAGTAGCCTGCATTGACATGGATGCTCCGAATACGAAGCGTAATATCTTTGTTACCTCCGATAGTTACAGGGGTGGTGCAATGGCAGGTGAAGTATCTGCCAAGAGTCTTCATGGTAAGGGTAAGGTACTTGTCTTTTTGGCAGCGGCAGCGGTGCCGACGGTGCAAGAGAGATACCGTGGTTTTGCAGAACAGTTAGGCAAATATTCGGAACTTCATATTCTGAAAAAAGAAGAACAGAAGGATACGGATATCACTGTAACAAAGGCCATGCTGGAGGATCTTATAAAAAAATATCCTGATTTTGATTTACTTTATCTTGTTACGGCGGACAGCGGTGAAGTGGCAATTGATCTTTACCGTAGACTTGGTCTCAAAAAACAGCTTGTAATCCTCAGTAAAAGTGATTCTATCACGAAAGCGGTCAAGGAAGGAATCGTTACTTCCCAGATTGTTCAGCGTAATGAATTATGGGGAGAGATGGCGGTCAAGAGGCTGAATGACATGTTCGCAGGAAATCCCTGCAATAGCTTTGAAGATACCAGTATGTATGATATTAATCAATATAATTATAAGATTTTTGACAAGAGTCGAAGGGTAATCCATGACAAATAAATCAGGTTGCTGATTTAAAAGGATTATGCTTATAAGCAATTATTTCATTGCCTACCACTCTTTGCTAAATATATATGTAGGAAATAGAGCTCTTTTACACCAGGCAAAATGTCAGAAGTGAAGGAGCTCTATTTGTATGCAGGTTAGAAAGCAGTTCGTAGTTAATTATATTATGTAAAACTCACATGATATGGCACTCCGTGCCAAGGATGCGCACTACGCTACGCTTTGGCGCTGATAGAATGTCTGTCCACATTATATCACATGCAGCTTTTTGTTATAGGAATGACTAAGTAAATGATCAATATAGTTTATGGGAGTTAATCCTGATAGTTTTTTAAAGTCCTTTATAAAGTGGGATTGATCGTAATAACCAGAATCCAAGGCGGTGCTGATACAACTAGAGTTACCGATGGTAGCAATCAGGCTATCCACCGCCTTTTGAAAGCGTATAATGCGTATCAGATTCTTCGGATTCATTCCAAAGTCCTCATGGATTTTCTTATTTAAATATCGTTCTGAATACCCTGTTTTTATACTTAGATCTGACAGCTTTAGATCACCATTCGAATTTATAATCTCATTACGGAGATAAGTTTTTAAGCTGAAGGAATCCTCCGTGTTTGTTTCAACATGGTTGATATAGTAATTCATAAATATATTTATTTTTTCTTCGATGGTATTGGCAAAGAACAGGGTTTCCAGTAGCTTCTCTTTCTCATCGTGTGAGATCATACTTGAAAATTCCCATTCATTATTAACGATTTCATACAGCGGAAGAAATTTATCAACGGGATTAACACCGGGCATAAAGCGTACGCCGAAGCACTCACTGTTTAGCTCTGCATCTGATTCACCCTTCTCAAGTACTGTACCGGCAATCTTAGTAACGATTTTCCCATCCTTCTTCCAAAAAAGAATATCAATGCAGGCATCCGGAATAACCTCAAGCTTATTTGATTCTGCTGTGAACTGATAGAAATGTGCAATATTATTCTTCATGATTACCTTTTTTCGATAATCTGAGGTGGCCAGAACAAATTCCGGTTGTTTTGGCTTAAGAGCAGTAGTAAAAGCTTCCGCTTTTGAATTTGGCATAGGAACCTCCCTCATGAATCGAATAAATAATCATATTAAAGCGAGATAAATCAGTTAATAGCCACGCTGTCATAAAAGCAAAAAGACACAAAAGTGAGCACACTTTTGTGTCTTTTCAATGCAAGATTATAGTTCATCAACTCATAGATATAATACTTGTTTCATTCATAAATGTTAAAAAAATAAAAACACAAAAGCAAGCACGCTGTTGTGTTTTACATATTCTATCACCCATTTCTATTAGTGTCAAGATGAAAGATAAATGAGAATAAAGAACGTTATGAAGATGTTATCATTGCAAAACATTGACATTTTGAGATTACTAATGTAAACTATACGAGACTACAGATATAATCTCAAAAGGAGGGTTTGAAATGAAAAAGCAAATACAGATCGCCGATGCGGAACTGCCGATTATGAAGGTATTATGGGAGAAAGATAATCTTACCTCACCAGAAATATTTGCAGGTATGGACGGCAATATTAGCACACTAAAAACTTTGTTGCAAAGGCTTGTAGCAAAGGGTGCAGTCAGAGCTACTGAAATTAATTCACGCACCTTCCGGTATTCGCCCATTATAACGCGTGACGAGTACACAAATGCAAGCTGCAAAAGCTTTATGCAAAAGGTATTTGACGGCTCAGCAGAAAAAATGCTTTTAAACTTTGTAAAGGAAGACAAAATCAGCCGCAAGGACCTGCAAAAGCTACTTGATATGATTGAGGAGGAATAACTTATGGATACAGTTATAAATGAACTTAATAAACTATCCTTTGTTATTGCACCTGTTTTTTATAAACTTCTGTATTTGTCGATTACGGCGTGTTGCATTGGTTTGGTAATCCTGCTAATTCGCCGGTTTGCTGACGGCAAGATATCACCTGCCTGGAAGTATACCATGTGGCTGATGGTACTATTTGCTCTTGCCGTTCCTTATCGACCCCATACTCAATTTGCACTTCTTGACCCTATGGAAAAGCTACAGGAAATATCCTATCGTAGTGAATACGACCAAATTAGAAAAAACCATCCGGATTCTTTCGAGGAGGAGCAGCTCCTTTCTAATCCATATACCGGAGGAAACAATCTTCGAGAGAAAGAGCAGGCGGTTTTCTTAAAGTCACTTATTTTTGATGTTGCAATTCCTCTGCTATGGCTGGCAGGTGTTGTTGTCACGGCGCTATTTATGCTTATAAGCCGTAGGCGTCTGTGGCTTAAGCTGAAAAGGAACTTATATGAAACCAACAGTAAGTACAATACCATGCTTTTGCAGTGCAAAGCCACCCTTGGAATCAGGGGTAAGGTCGGTCTTATTACACAGAATTATATGGATGCTCCGGCACTCTTAGGCTTAGTGCGCCCTAAAATTATTCTTCCACTCTATACAGACGAATTGAGCGATAAAAGCGTAGAATATATTCTTCTCCATGAGCTTTCCCATTATAAACGGCTTGATATGGTGGTAAACCATTTTCTATTGCTGCTACAGGCAGTATACTGGTTCAATCCTCTGATATGGCGGATGTTTGGCTTTCTTCGCCAGGATATGGAGCTTGCCAATGATGCCTGTGTAATA
>JAQZBD010000045.1 GCA_029239235.1 Herbinix sp. | reverse complement strand
TCTTTGCAAACCAGGCTCAATCAAGTGCCACAAGAAATTCACAGCTCAGGTTTACGTTTTAACTAAAGAAGAAGGTGGACGTCATACTCCTTTCTTCAATAACTACAGACCTCAGTTCTACTTCAGAACAACTGACGTAACTGGTGTTTGCAATCTTCCTGCTGGTGTAGAGATGTGTATGCCTGGCGATAACATTGAGATGAACATCGAATTAATTCATCCAATCGCTATGGAGCAAGGTTTAGGCTTCGCTATCCGTGAAGGTGGAAGAACAGTAGGTTCCGGTAAGGTTGCTACTATTGTTGAATAATTTTTGCGAAAGCAAATATAATAAAGGCTGTTGCACGAAAGTGCAGCAGCTTTTTTTATTATGGGAAATATTTATAATTTAGAGGTCTTAAGTAGAAGGACAAATAAGCCGATATAACAAAAGTAAGTATCACTGAATTCTAATATATTTCCGTAAAGCTTCAATTTCGGATTTGAGGGGCTCGTAAAAGAGCATAAAATCAAACTTTTGAAAATTTCCTTTGAAAAAATCAGATATTATGTATATAATATATTCGTATATGTTTAAGTTGCCGAAGATTGGAAGAAAATAATAATATACATCTACCCGATTTCGTGATCATTAATTGTAATCTCGGCAGAAGTCAAAGGAAGTTACTTGTTCATGCAGATGCGTGAAAAGGAAAGGAGATATATTATGTTAGGCAGTGATATCGGTATCGATTTAGGTACAGCCAGTGTGTTAGTTTATATAAAGGGTAAGGGAGTTGTATTAAAGGAGCCATCGGTTGTAGCTTTTGACAGAGACTCTAATAAAATAAAAGCAATTGGTGAGGAAGCTAGGTTAATGCTGGGTAGAACCCCGGGCAATATTATAGCAGTACGTCCCTTAAGACAAGGTGTTATTTCTGATTACACAGTAACTGAAAAGATGCTAAAATATTTTATTCAGAAAGCTGTTGGTAAACAAAGATTTAGAAAACCCAGAATTAGTGTCTGCGTTCCAAGCGGTGTTACTGAGGTTGAAAAAAAAGCCGTAGAAGATGCTACTTATGCAGCAGGAGCAAGAGAGGTTTCTATCATCGAAGAACCGATTGCCGCTGCGATAGGAGCAGGTATTGATATATCAAGGCCTTGCGGTAATATGATTGTAGACATCGGTGGCGGTACCACGGATATTGCTGTAATCTCCCTAGGAGGTACTGTAGTAAGTACATCTGTAAAGATTGCCGGTGATGATTTTGATGATGCTATCGTAAGATATATGAGAAAGAAGCACAATCTTCTGATTGGTGAAAGAACCGCAGAGGATATTAAGATAAAGATAGGTTCTGCCTATCGCAGACCAGAGTCCATCTCTATGGAAGTAAGAGGACGTAATCTGGTAACAGGTCTTCCAAAGACAATTGCAGTTACCTCGGAAGAGACGGAAGAAGCCTTAAAGGAAACTACTTCACAGATCGTTGAAGCAGTACACAGCGTATTAGAGAAGACTCCTCCGGAACTTGCAGCCGATATCGCCGACAGAGGTATTGTTTTAACTGGCGGTGGATGCCTGTTATATGGTCTGGAACAGTTAATTGAAGAGAAGACTGGAATTACAACAATGACAGCGGAAGATCCAATGACAGCAGTTGCGATTGGTACAGGCAAGTTTGTGGAATTCCTCTCTGGAAAAAGAGATTAAAGAGTAGATAATTTGACTAAGGAAAAGTAAATCTAAAATAATAACATGGATGTAAATGGATTTACGTCACGTAAATCCATTTTCTCATAGGCAAAAATAAATGTGCAAATTGCAGGAAAGAGGTTGATCATATGGTAAGAGGACTATATACAGCTTATACGGGAATGGCTAATGAACAAAAAAGGCTGGATATCATCTCAAATAATCTTGCAAATGCTGCTACTACCGGTTACAAGGTACAAAATGTAACAAGTCAATCCTTTGATAATTTACTTACAATTAAGGTGAAGGATTCTTCAGAAGCTTATAATGATAGACCCATTGGATATATGAGTCTGGGAGTTAAACTGGGAGAAACCTATACGGATCAGTCCCAGGGTTCCTTAAGACAGACTGGGAACACCTATGATATGGCGCTTGAAGGAAAAGGCTTCTTTACCATGGAAGTAACTGATAGAGCAGGAAGTGTAAGCACACAATACACACGAAATGGTTCATTTACCATGACAAAGGATGGTCAGCTCGTGGACGAGGATGGAAATCACCTTATGGGTGAAAGCGGAGAAATCACAATTCCTACAGATGCAGTCAATGTAGTTGTAGATGCTACCGGTGTAATCTATGCCGATAATGCATATGTAGATACCTTAAAAATAACTGATTTTGAAGATTACGACTATTTAACCAATGTTGGAGATACAAGATATAAGGCACTGGAAGGTGCGGTTGAAACAGTCGCGGGCGGGTCAGTAAGACAGGGTTATACTGAGCAATCCAATGTAAATGTAGTGTCACAAATGGTAAATATGATCAATATCACGAGAGCCTATGAAGCAAACCAGAAGATAATATCATCCGTTGATAAAACATTGGATCTGGCGGTAAATTCGGTTGGTCGTGTTTAGTGAATGATGTTGGAGGAATAGCTTATGATGAGAGCGTTATGGACAGCGGCGTCCGGAATGACAAGTCAGCAAACCAATGTTGATGTTATATCAAACAATTTGGCGAATATAAATACAACAGGATATAAGAAGCAGACGGCAGAATTCAAATCCTTGTTATATCAGACCATACAGGAGCAGTCTACCGATAATAACGGTGACCCAAAGCCATCAGGTATTCAGGTAGGTCTCGGAGTTCGTAATTCCTCTATTACAACTCAGTTTTCTCAAGGAGCATTTACAGAGACAGGCAATGATTTTGATCTTGCTATCAACGGAAAAGGCTTCTTTATGGTGCGAAATCAAGAGGGTGATATTGCGTATACTCGTAATGGTGCCTTCCAGTTTGCAGTTGGCTCAGAAGGAATAACCTTTGTTACATCAGATGGGTATCCGGTGTTAGATACGAATCAGGAGCCAATTATTTTAGAAGATACTTATAACGTAGCGAATATTACAATCAATGAATATGGTGAACTGTGCTATCCGGATGCTGATGGTAACCCAGTCTCTATTGGAAAGCGGATAGGACTTGCTCAGTTCAATAATTCGAATGGTTTAGCCAAGCTTTCAAATAGCTTGTTAAAGGAGACGGAAGCTTCCGGTGCAGCACGGGTAGAAACAGAAGATGCGGGATTAAAGGCCAGTACACTTAAACAGGGATATCTGGAAGCATCCAATGTGCAGACAGTGGATGAGATGGTTAATCTCATAGTAGCTCAAAGAGCTTATGAAATGAATTCCAAGGTTATCACAGCGTCAGATGAGATGCTGAAGCAGGCTAATAATTTACGTTAATTAAGTGGAGGTATGCAGTATGAGTATTTCAATAGGATCTGATTCATCATACTATACGAACATGCTGGGCAATACAGGCAAGGCAGATAGTATTACCTCGACGTTAACAAACGACTCGGCTACCGATGAAGAGTTGATGGAGGCTTGCAAAAGCTTTGAATCCTATCTTTTGGAACAGGTGTTTAAGGGTATGGAGAAAACCGTGATGAAGGATGACGAGGAGGAAGAAAACGACTATCTTACTCAGTTTGGTGATATGCTTTATGAACAATATGCGGAGGATGCTACAGAGAGTCAGAGTATAGGAATTGCTCAGATGCTTTATGAATCGATGAAACGCAATTCATAATCAAATCTTAGCATCTTGATAATTAGAATAACCCGGTTCATAGAAGATATCATTTATAAGGTTAGAACTTTTGAATAAGATCTTACAAGTCATTTCAATCTGAAGTCCAAAGAAAAGGGAGCTGGTTGGAATGACTTTTTCATACATAAATAGTTAGAGGCTCGGATGGAGCTAGCAGCAGATATAATTACGGAGGAACTTATGGCAGAATTGGTGGAAGGATATATTGAAAGAGTCATATATCGAAATGATGACAATGGATATACGGTACTCAGCCTTCATATGGGTGAAGAGGAATTAACCTGTGTAGGTAATTTTCCATTTATAAGTGAGGGAGAATTTATTCATGCCAAAGGCAGCTATACAGAACATGCCGTATATGGACAGCAGTTTCTAATCGAGAGCTATGACATAAAACAACCGGAGGACTTATTCTCAGTTGAGCGGTACTTGGGCTCAGGTGCCATCAAGGGAGTCGGGGAGGCATTGGCAGCAAGAATTGTTAAAAAATTCAAATTAGATACCTTCCGCATTATTGAGGAGGAGCCAGAACGACTTTCGGAAATAAAAGGCATCAGCGAACGAATGGCGAAGGATATCTATCAGCAGTTTGAAGAAAAACGAGACATGAGAAATGCCATGATGTTCCTGCAGCAATATAATATTACGGGGAATCTGGCGGTAAAGATATTTTCGGAGTATGGACCCAGGATGTATGATATCCTAAAAGAGAATCCATATAGGCTGGCAGAGGATATCGCAGGAGTAGGCTTTAAAACGGCAGATGAGATAGCTAGAAGAGCCGGTATTGGCAATGACTCTGCTTATCGAATAAAAGCCGGCATTCTCTACGTGCTTTTGCAAGCCAGTGGTGAAGGACATATATTTCTTCCGGAACAAGAGCTGCTTGGTCGATCGAAAGCTTTATTATTTGCCGATCAAGAAATGGTTTTAAAGCAGCTAAATGAATTAATGCTGGAGAAGAAGGTTATTATAAAAGAAGAGGAAGCATCAAAATTAATTTATTCCTCCGTATATTATTATATGGAGTTAAATATTGCCCGTATGCTTCATGACTTAAATATCAGGTATGATGTATCTGGTCAAAGTTTACGAAATAAAGTAACATCCATAGAGCAGCAGTTTAAAATTGAACTTGAGGAACAGCAGCGGATTGCGGTGACAGAAGCGGCAGGAAATGGTTTGCTTGTCGTTACCGGTGGTCCGGGAACTGGAAAGACAACAACAATTAATACAATTATAAAATTCTTTGAGTCCGAGGGCATGGATATCTTGCTGGCGGCACCCACAGGGAGAGCTGCCAAAAGGATGGCAGAAACCACTGGCTATGAGGCTAAAACCATTCATCGCTTATTAGAGCTTTCCAAGATGAGTGATGACGGAGAAAACAGATTCTCCTTTGAAAAAAATGAAATAAATCCTTTGGAAACCGATGTACTGATTATAGATGAAATGTCCATGGTCGACATTAGCCTGATGCATGCATTGTTAAAGGCAGTGGCAGTAGGTACAAGGCTGATATTAGTAGGGGATGTTAATCAATTGCCCAGTGTCGGCCCAGGGAATGTACTACGCGATGTAATCAACTCCCATAGCTTTAATGTTGTTAAGCTTTCTAAAATTTTCCGTCAGGCGGCAGACAGCGATATTATTGTCAATGCCCACAAAATTAATGATGGAGAGCATATCCGATTGGATAACAAAAGCAAGGATTTCTTTTTCTTGAAACGAGAGGACTCCAATGTGATTGCTGCAGTAATGGTTAATTTAATTAAGAATAAGCTGCCGAATTATGTAAATGCCAGGCCCTTTGACATTCAGGTGTTAACACCCATGCGAAAAGGTGAATTGGGAGTGGAACGCTTGAATCAAATACTGCAACAAGCCCTTAATCCACCTGATAAGGAGAAAAAAGAAAAGGAGTATCATGATGTAAGGTTTCGTGAAGGCGACAAGGTAATGCAAATTAAGAACAATTACCAGATCGCGTGGGAAATTAGAAACCAGTTTGGCATTGTGTCTCAGAATGGTACAGGAGTGTTCAATGGAGATGCGGGAGAGATTAAGGAGATAAACCTATTCTCCGAACATGTTCTGGTAGAATTTGATGATAATCGGCTGGTAGAATATAGCTTTAGTCAATTAGACGAGCTGGAGCTAGCCTATGCCGTTACCATTCATAAGTCTCAGGGAAGCGAATACCCGGCAGTGATTTTACCGGTGTTAGATGGTCCCAGATTATTATTTAACCGGAATCTTTTATATACAGCAGTTACTAGAGCAAAAAGCTGTGTAATGATTGTTGGAAGCGATTCAATGTTACAATTTATGATTGATAATAAGAGTGAGCAAAGCCGTTATTCAGGATTGTGCCAGAGGATCAAGGAATTAAGGTAGATTAGCATATAAACCAAGATATAAGATTAGCATATAAACTTAGACATAAGATTAGATATACGGTTATATATAGTCTTGGAATAAAACCGAGTAAATAAAAGGGAGCTTGATAAAATTGGTAAGCCTATGTATAATGGTCTTACTGAATAAAGATAAAATATTAACAAAAGAATATGAATTAAATTAAGGAATGAAAATACTCAATCAGAAACAACGAATGAAATTAGGTTGTAGAAAAAATAGATTGGGTAACAGAAAACGAATTAGATTTGGAGGAGATAGCGTGGCAGAGACAACATTAGTAATCATGGCAGCAGGAATGGGTAGTAGATTTGGTGGTATCAAACAACTGGAGCCGGTTGGCCCAAGCGGTGAGATTATCATGGATTATTCCATTTATGATGCGATGAGAGCAGGCTTTAATAAGGTTGTATTTATTATACGCAAGGACTTGGAAAAGGATTTTAAAGAGATTATCGGAAACCGTATTGAGAAGTTAATTAAGGTGGAATATGTATTTCAAGAGCTCGACCAGCTTCCGGAGGGTTTTTCCAAGCCTTCAGAGAGAACAAAGCCTTGGGGAACCGGTCAGGCGGTGCTATGCTGCAAGGACGTTGTAAAAGAGCCTTTTGCGGTTATTAATGCAGATGACTACTATGGTAAGGAAGCGTTTAAGATCGTATATGATTTCTTAGCTGATCCATCCCATCAAAAGAATCAATATTGCATGGCAGGATTTATCTTAGGAAATACCTTAAGTGAGAACGGGGCAGTTACCCGTGGCGTATGCAAAGTAAATGAAGCCGGAAAGCTAGTAGATATCGTTGAGACAGCAGGAATCGTACCGGAGGGTGACCATGCTGTGGCGAAGAACAGTGAAGGTAAGGATATTACAATTGATTTACAAAGTGTAGTATCCATGAATATGTGGGGCTTTAAACCAGAGCTTCTTGGATATTTAGAAACCGGATTTGTATCATTTTTATCTGAGTTGGGAGAGAATGAACTGAAAAAAGAATATCTTCTTCCTACTAAAGTAGGTGAACTTGTTCATGCAAATGAGGTTGAAGTATCCGTATTAACAACGAATGATCGCTGGTTTGGAGTAACCTATAAAGAGGATAAGGAAGTAGTAGTGAATTCAATCCAGGCATTGATTGATAAAGGTGACTATCCTCAAAAATTATTTGCATGATAGTTGCAGAGGATTAAGCTTTGCTTCAGGGAATTCTTGATATCATATATCCGGTAAGATGCCCAATATGTGGCGAGATTGTAGTACCTAAGGGTAATAAGATATGCCCTCCCTGTAAGGAGAAGCTTCGATATGTTGGTGAGCCAAGATGTATGAAGTGCGGTAAACCCTTAGAGCTGGAAGAGAAGGAATACTGTAATGACTGTGAAAGAAAGGCATACCATTTTGACAGAGGGTATGCAGTCTGGGCTTATAGTGATAAAATGAAGCAGTCAATTGCTAACTTTAAGTATCATAGTAAAAAGGAATATGCAGAGTTTTATATTGAAGAAGTGATTGAGAATTATATCGATAAGATAAACAGGATGCAGGTGAATGCTATAGTACCCATACCAATTCATCGGAGCAAATATCTGGAACGGGGATATAATCAGGCGGATATTCTTGCAAAGGGAATTGGTAAGAAGACAGGTATTACAGTGATCTCTGATTTATTGCTCAGAAATAGAAAAACAATGCCCCAGAAGGAGCTAAGTGATGTTGAACGACTGAAAAATCTTTCAGGTGCCTTTGGGTGGAATGAGGTAGCAGCCAGAAGATATGATCATCCGGTGAATAAGGTTTTGCTAGTGGATGATATCTATACGACAGGCAGTACCATTGAAGCCTGCAGCAGTATTTTAAAAGAACACGGTGTATCAGAGGTTTATTTTATTGTGTTATGCATAGGAAAAGGTTATTAGGTGGTAAAAACAGCTACCTATAAATGTAATTACGAAGGAGGGCAATTATGGAAGTTAGAAACTGTAAAAGCTGTGGTAAAATATTCAATTATATGTCGGGACCTCCTCTGTGTGCCACATGTCTGGCAGCTTTGGATGCCAAGTTTGAAGATGTGAAAGAGTATATCTATGATCATCCTCGGGTTGGAATTCAGGAAGTATCGGAAGTGATGGAAGTTAGTATTCCGATTATTAAGCAATGGATCAGGGAAGAGAGACTATCTTTCGCAGAAGATTCCATGATTGGGCTGGAATGT
The DNA here is from genome assembly GCA_029239235.1 of Herbinix sp. Classification (GTDB taxonomy): domain Bacteria; phylum Bacillota; class Clostridia; order Lachnospirales; family Lachnospiraceae; genus Mobilitalea. The sequence goes on along the minus strand of JAQZBD010000045.1, from coordinate 12,960 downwards.
GAGGGCTGTGGTGTTACAATAAAGACAGGGCGCTTTTGTAAAGCCTGCAAGGATAAATTAGCGAAGGGGCTAACGAATCTATACCCTGCGGAGAAACCAGCACAACAAAATAGGGACCCTAAAGAGAGTCCCAAGATGCGCTTCTTAGATAATAATCGCAGAGATTTGCAATAAACAATGATAAGCAGGTATTATTTTATTAACTGAATTCCTTCATCGGTTATTGAGATAGTACCTGCTTTGTACAATTTACCGATCGCTCTTTTAAAGGCGTTTTTGCTTAACTTGAATTCTGCTTTAATTTCTTCGGGTGACGAATTGTCGCAATATGGCAGTTGCCCTCCGGCAGCTTTTAGCTTGGTTAAGACCATTTCGGAATCCGAATCCATCTGCAGATGAGATTTATCCCTTAAACTTAGGTTGAGCTTCCCATCTTCTCGCACGCTGATTACACGAGCAGTAACAGTATCGCCGATTTTAATGGAAGGAAAAAGTTCGTTTTTGGGAATCATTGCAGAATACTTATGATCCACAGCTACAAAAACACCAAAGGTATCGATGGAATCATATACGATACCGGTTACCTGATCATCCTTTTTATAATCGGAGTCGGTGGAAAGAAGCTCATAAACCTTCGTCGTTGCGCAAAGGCGATTGCTCTTATCGATATAGAGGGAAACTAAAACCTGATCCCCTTCTTCAACCTTTGATGTCTGCTCTTTGTAAGGAAGTAGTAAGTCTTTCATTAAACCCCAATCCAAAAAGGCACCGATGGAGCTGACGTCCTTCACTTTTAGTACGGCAAGTTCGCCGATGGTAAGTGGAACCTTTACGGTAGTAGCGATTTCACGATCTTCGGAATCCTTATAAATAAATACAGTCAGTTTATCATCTAAACCGCTGCCTTCCGGTACTTCCTTTAAGGGAAGAAGAATGGTATGCTTTGCATCTCCTCCGGGTTCACCTAAATACAAACCAAAGTCTGTCTTTTTGACTACCTCTAGCGTCTGATATTTTCCTAATTCTATCATAGTTCTATCCTTTCTACTTGGTATCCTGGCAAAACAAGTTGCACATTTACCCATTTATTTCTAACATACTCTTCCGCTAAACTCTACAATTGCATAGGGATTATGTTGTTCATCGGCCAGTGAAATAATATAGTTATTATTATGAAATGAAAGCAAAGGAATTATTACTTTTCCTAAGGTGGCTTGTGAACGATATTCGACTCTCATACTCTGAACAATATAGTCATCCGGAAGATATTCCTCCGCCAGTTTTACGTACTGACCATTATTCACATGATGGTAGGAGTCAATATTCGCCTTAGTAACGAAAAATGGCTCAAAGGTTTCATAATCCGTAGGAAAATCAATTTTCCGTTCTGTGTATTCCATTGGATAAGCTGGTTCAAAACCATAACCGGAGGTAGTGGCATAATCACTGGGAATTCGTGCTGGTCTGCCGGATAGGGTATCCATATAGATCCAGATAGAGTTCGCCACAGCTAGAACCTCCTCTGACTCATTTTTCATGATGAAATTACGATAGCCGTAAAACCCTTTAAAATCATATGCCCAGGTTCCAACGGTAATATAATCCCCCAGCTTGGCAGGTTTTTTTATTTGAAGCTGCCAGCTGCCCAGCATCCATACTCTATGTTCTGCCTGGAGAAAAGCTAATCCCCGATCCAAATCTTCGGATTGAAACGTACTGCAATCTTGAAAATAATTTATAATAGAGGAACAATCCAGTATTTCTTTCCTATGATTAAGTTCACTATAACGAACCCTGCTGTTAAAGCTGTACATATCTATTATGCCTTCCTTACTGCTAATGTATTATAACATGAAAAGTATAACATTTCTGGTTGAATTTTAACAGTGTTTTTTAGGACGATCATACATTTTACAAAAATACTGGAATTCTTGCAGTATATTTGTTATAATAGCTATGTTTGAAAGAGGAGGGATAATTAATTGGACTCGATAGAGTATTATAATCAGAACGCTGCAGAGTATTTTGAACATACTGTAGACATTGATATGCAGGAAAGCTGGGATGAATTTACAGCTTTGTTACCCGAAGGAGGAAGCATTCTTGATCTTGGATGCGGTTCAGGAAGGGATAGTGCGCATTTTATTTCCTGCGGATTTGATGTAACCGCAATGGATGCATCAGAGGAAATGTGCGAGTTAGCCAGCATACATATTGGACAGGATGTATTGCAGCTGTCGTTTGATGAGATTGACTTTAAAGAGGTGTTTGACGGAATATGGGCTTGTGCATCTTTATTACATGTACCAAGCAGCAAAATAGATAATATATTTAACAAAGTAATTGACAGCTTGAAAATTAACGGAGTTTTGTTCATGTCCTTTCGATATGGAGATTTTGAGGGTGAGCGAGGCGGACGATATTATACAGATTATAGGACAAAAGCTTTAAAGGAATTAATATTAAAGCTTGAGAACCTGGAGTTGATTGAGCTCCAAACATGTGAGGATTCGAGACCTAATAGTGATAAGGTCTGGATTTACACACTGATCAGAAAGATTAAGATAGAAGAATAAAAGTAATTTCTTTTACTTAAAAAATATGACAATGATTGTATAATCATTGTCATATTTTTAAATCCTAGAATATGAATGAATTAAATCTTTAAGTCTATATTTGTGCCAAGATTAGGATTAACGGATTGTTCCATCATTTTAATCATGTTTTGTCCGGATGCCATGGCGGAGTCTAATGTCTTAGATAATACGGCCATACCAATAACAGGGCTGCTCGCCTGTTGATATTGGGATGTTGATACGGGTAAAGATGCGATTTGCATGGGTACTCCTTTCTCACATCGGTCGGTGAATAAATTGGATTGAAAGAGCGATAAATAATATATGGTAAGTGAATTATAGCATAGATTCAGCAGAAGTGAAAGCGTAATGGCGAGTATATAGGTAGAATTTACTCTAATTATATAACAATTACGCAACTTTTGAGGATTTATGTAATGATAGTTTTGATTTAGCTAAGGAGGAATGATTTATGATTTATGATGTTATAATTATTGGTTCTGGTCCGGCGGGTTTATCAGCCGCGATCTATGCAAAGAGAGCTGAATTGAGTGTAATGGTGATAGAAAAGGCGGGCTTAAGCGGCGGGCAGGTCATTAATACCTATGAGGTTGATAATTATCCGGGTATTCCAGGCATCGGCGGCTTTGAATTGAGCATCAAGTTTAGAGAGCATGCAGATAAGTTAGGAGCAACCTTTGTTAATGGTGAGGTATCTGATTTTTCCATAAATGATAAGGTTAAAACAGTTACTTTAGATGATGGAACAAGTTATGAGGCAAATAGTATTATCATAGCAACCGGTGGAACTCCAAGACATTTGGATGTACCCGGAGAAAAGGAATTATCCGGTATGGGTGTATCCTACTGCGCAACTTGTGACGGAGCCTTCTTCAAAAATAAAAAAGTAGCAGTCATTGGCGGTGGTGATGTGGCTGTTGAAGATGCTATCTTTCTTGCGAGAATCTGTGAACATGTCTATGTAGTGCATCGCAGGGATCAGTTTCGTGCGTCCAGACATTTGGCGACAAGACTTCAGGAGCTGCCTAATGTAACGATTATTTGGGATAGTGTTGTAAGTAAAATAAATGGTGAAGATAAGGTAGAGTCTATAGATATAATGAATCTTAAGACGGAGGAAAGTATGAGCTATGACCTAGCAGGAGTCTTTATAGCAGTAGGTTATATGCCGAATTCTGAGTCTTATAAGAAGATTATAGCGACTGATGCGGGCGGATATATTATTGCTGGCGAAAATTGCGAGACGAATGTTCCAGGTATTTATGCAGCAGGCGACATTAGAACAAAGGATCTTAGACAAATTATTACGGCAGCTGCAGATGGCGCAAATGCAATTACAGCAGTAGAAAAGTATTTAAATAATATATAAATCAAGAAAAGCCCGAGAAAACGGACTTTGTGTCGAAAATGTAAATCAAATAATTCTACAGTTTTAGTCTAAATCTCATTGACATAAAGTGTCATATATATTATAATTACCTCAATGATTGTAATAATTTCGTAACAATTCTAACAAATCATTGACACATGGGACAATGTAATTAGAGTACGTATGACACGTAGGAGGTAAGGTACGTGAGAGGGAAAAAGGCTATTAAAACTGTAGTGTACATAGCATCAGCTGTAGCTTGCATTATGATTCCAACAAGCAGAGCCCATGCAGCAGAATCGGTTTATGCCGAGCAGGGCGTAGCAGGAATAGCAGCAATTTTAGAGAATGCATCCATTGAAGAATTAGAGAGCGCATATAGCGCTTCAATTGAAATATTAAGTAAAGAGATAGAATCGCCATATGCTAATTTGGGTGTTTCTACCGCAGATAATTATGTTAACATTAGAAAAGAACCATCTACTGAGAGTGAAGTTACTGGTAAGCTCTATCGTGGATGTTCGGCAGATATTCTTGAAACCTTAGAAGGTGGCTGGGTGAAAATTAAGTCCGGTGATGTAGAAGGCTACATTGCAATGGATTTCCTGGCAATCGGTGACGAGGCAGAGGCGATGGTGGATGATTATGCCACTAAGTGGGCAACTGTTAATACTCAGACCTTACGCGTTAGAGAAAAACCTAGCACTGATTCATCCATTTTAACATTGATTCCGAGCGGTGAAACTTACGTTGTAGTGCAGGAACAAGACGAATGGGTAGAGATTTTACTTGGTACAGATGAAGAGACCGGCACGGACTTTACAGGTTTTGTGAAAAAGGAGTCGGATGAAAATCAAAAGTTAGTTGATATTTCAGTTGAATTCAAATATGCGATATCAGTTGAAGAAGAGAATAGAATTAAGCAAGCAGAGGCAGAGGCGGAAGCGGCAGCGGCGCAAAGAAAGCTGGAACTTGCTCAGGAAGAAGCTGAGAGGAAGGAAGCAGCAAGAAAAGAAGCGGAACGAAAAGCTCAGCAAGCAGCTGAGGCAGCAGAACAGGAATCGAATCAAAATTCCTCGAACAGTTCCTCAAGTAACTCCTCAAGTGATAATTCCTCATCCCAGAGTTCCTCTTCAAGCTCTGATTCAGGATTAAGAAGCAAAGTAGTAAACTATGCACTCAAGTTCGTTGGTAATCGGTATGTATGGGGCGGTGAAAGTTTGACGGGCGGTGCAGACTGTTCAGGCTTTGTACAATCAATCTATGGCGACTTCGGTTATTCACTTCCAAGAGTCTCCAGGGATCAAGCATCCTCTGCCGGCAAGCGTGTAAGTGAGAGTGATATTTTACCGGGTGATTTAGTGTTTTATGCAAATAGTAGTGGTTCAGTAAACCACGTTGCAATGTACATAGGTAATGGAAAGATTGTCCATGCCGCAAATTCACGTCAGGGTATTATAACATCACAATATAGATATCGTGATATCTACTGTGTAAGAAGAATTATAAATTAATATATAAAATAGGGAAGTCCAAAGAGGACTTCCCTATTTTAAAATTAAATTGTGTGAAAGACAGTTGGAAAATAAGTGAATTTGTGTTAAAATTACGCTATTAAAGTACTAAAAGGTTGAAGGGGTTTGGGGTTGAAACTAGAAAAGGGGGATTACATGCAAGGTAAAGATACAAGTGAGCGTAGAAAATATAAAAGATTATCAATTGATCTTCATGTAGAGGTAGATGAGGTTTTTAAGCAGGATTATGTTGTCATCAAGAATTTGAACGCATCTGTCGAAGTATTTGACATATCTAAAACGGGAATTGGGTTTGTGAGTGAAGCTAGTCTGCCTTTAGGTTACTATTTTCGATCAAAAATCAATCTCGGTGATGGTGAGTTTTTTCATGCAGTAATACGGATTGTAAGAGCTCATATATCAGAGGATAATAAGATGGTTTATGGAGCTGAATTTATTGGGCTTGCACCTTTTCTGGCGGACAAAGTAGATAATTATGAATCTAGATTAAACAAACTAGATTAAATAAACTAGATTAAACAAACTAGGTTGACAAATAATAGATTAAACAGGCTATCAAGATCGAATGGACATCGGTTTTTGATGGCCCTTTTTTATCCTCAATGACCATGTTACCTGTGGATAACTATAAAAAGGATCGGAAATAGACCTCTGCCTTTCCGTCCGAAATTTTAAATATTATGATAAATATAGCAATAAAAGATAAATTGAATGGATTTGAGTTAATTTTCACGCATTTTTTAATATGATAAAAATGGCATTAGGACCTATTGACAGTGATGTACATGTACATTTTGCACAAAAGCAATAACAAAAATGGGAAAAAATGGGGTGTGTTCATTTGGGTAAGTGGATTTATCAAGAAGTTATCCACAGGCTGTAAGCCCTATATTTATGTAAAATGAAAGTTATACACCGATTTATCCACATTATCCACAGTAATCCACTACATGTGTCGGACGACAAAAATCGTGTCAATTGCGAAAGTGCGTTTTGTAACTTATGATAAATCGATCGCGTGGGACAAAAACTTTGATTTTTCTGCTTGACTATCTTATTGTCGGATAATATTAAAAGACGTCCGATATTTAGTAAAAAACAGTAGAACAATAGCAAAATAATCTAGAATATATTGAAAATAGTGGGTTTAAGTGTGTATTTGTGCAGAAATAGATATTGAAATGTATTAATCGACGCCGAATCTGCCAAATTGAAACAAAGTAGCTTGTCACTTTATTTGAATTATGTTATAATAAAGCTAGCATAAGAAGTATCAATGCTAACAAGAAAGTCAAAAAGGAGTTGGTCATAATGCGTTATATAATCAGCGGTAAGAATATTGATGTAACAGAGGGATTGAAGACAGCTGTATATGAAAAGATCGGTAAACTTGAGAGATACTTTACTCCTGACACTGAAATTCATGTAACACTCAGCGTAGAAAAAGAAAGACAAAAAATTGAGGTAACAATACCAGTCAAGGGAAATATTATAAGAGCTGAGCAAGTAAGTAATGATATGTATGTGTCTATTGATTTAGTAGAGGAGATTATTGAACGTCAACTCAGAAAATACAAGAATAAATTAATTGATCATAAACAAGCGTCCTCGAATTTCAATCAGACTTTTATGGAAGATGATTACTTTGAGGATGATGCGGTCAAAATCGTTAAAACCAAACGGTTTGCAATTAAGCCCATGGATGCAGAAGAAGCTTGTGTACAGATGGAATTGTTGGGACACAATTTTTATGTTTTCCGTAATGCACATACCGATGAGGTGAATGTGGTTTATAAGAGAAAAGGCAGCACTTACGGTTTAATTGAACCGGAATTCTAAGATTAAACTTTTAAAGAATGAATGATTGGCAGGGTACTTCTTTGTGGGCACATGGGAGGTATCCTGCTTTCCTTTATACGTATTTTAGATACTTTTGTTGAAAAATCGTTCATAAACCGTTCATAAACCTTTCACTTTACCGATTCGAAAACATGTGGTATGATGTGGTTTATACTATAAGAACAAAATTAGGAACAAAATGTATGTTTCTGGGAACCATATAAAATTAAGTTGAATAGTAAGAAATGAAATGGTACAATATCAGTTGAACGATTTTTAAATCGAATAAGTAGCAGTACAGGAGTGAACCGAATATGGGCGTAGTCGAAAAGATTTTTGGAACTCATAGTGAACGCGAAGTAAAGCGAATTTTACCGATTGCAGATAAAATTGAAGCATTAGAACCAGAATATATAAAATTATCGGATGAAGAATTAAAGGCTAAAACAGCTGAGTTTAAAAACAGACTCAAAAATGGAGAGACTTTAGATGATATATTGGTAGAGGCTTACGCAACAGTGCGTGAAGCTGCTAAAAGAGTAATTGGCCTCAGACATTATCGTGTTCAGTTAATTGGTGGTATTATACTTCACCAAGGACGTATTACTGAAATGCGTACAGGTGAAGGAAAGACTTTAGTTGCTACCTTGCCGTCATATTTGAATGCATTAGATGGAAAAGGTGTACATGTCGTAACCGTAAATGATTATTTGGCTAAGCGTGACGCTGAATGGATGGGAAAAATTCATGAGTTCCTAGGCTTATCCGTAGGTGTTATTTTAAATAGCATTGAGAAGGAAGATAGAAGAGAAGCATATGCCTGTGACATCACATATGCTACGAATAACGAACTGGGATTTGATTATCTAAGAGATAACATGGTTATCTACAAAGAGCAATTAGTTATGAGAGAACTTAATTATGCAATCATCGATGAGGTCGACTCTATTTTAATTGATGAGGCTAGAACTCCTCTTATTATTTCAGGACAAAGTGGTAAATCTACCGATCTTTATCGTGTATGTGATATTATAGCCAGACAGTTGAAGCGAGGCGAGGCCAGTGCGGAATTAACAAAAATGGCTGCATTGATGAAAGAAGATATCGAAGAGTCCGGCGATTTCATTGTCAATGAAAAAGAAAAGAATGTTCACCTTACAGAAGAAGGTGTTAAGAAGGTTGAGAAATTCTTTAACTTAGAGAACCTTGCTGATTCCGAGAATCTTGAGATTCAGCACAACATTATTCTTGCTTTACGTGCCCATAACTTAATGGCTAAGGACAAAGATTATGTGGTGAAAGAAGACGAGGTTTTAATTGTCGATGAATTTACCGGTCGTATTATGCCCGGAAGGCGCTATAGTGATGGTTTACATCAGGCAATTGAGGCAAAGGAAAATGTTAAAGTTAAAAGAGAAAGTAAAACCTTAGCAACAATTACATTCCAGAACTTCTTTAATAAATACAATAAAAAGTCCGGTATGACCGGTACAGCATTAACAGAGGAGAAGGAATTTAGAGAAATCTATGGAATGGACGTAATTGAGGTTCCAACCAATATTCCTGTATCTCGTATTGACCAGCAAGATGCTGTTTATAAGACAAGAAAAGAGAAGTTGGGAGCAATTATTAATGAAATAATTGCATCATATAAAAAAGGACAACCGGTTCTGGTTGGTACCATCACAATTGAAGCCTCGGAAGAAATTAGCGATATTTTGAAAAAGCACAATGTACCTCATAAGGTATTAAATGCTAAATTCCATGAGATGGAGGCAGAGATAGTTGCTGATGCAGGTCAGTTTGGTGCGGTAACCATTGCAACGAATATGGCCGGACGTGGTACTGATATTAAGCTTGGCGAAGGTGTAATAGAGGCCGGAGGCTTAAAAATTATTGGTACGGAAAGACATGAAGCAAGACGTATTGATAACCAGTTACGTGGACGTGCCGGAAGACAGGGCGACCCTGGTGAATCCCGTTTCTTTATTTCCTTGGAAGATGATTTGATGAGACTCTTCGGTTCTGAGCGTTTAATGACAATGTTCAATTCCCTTGGCTTACCGGAAGGGGAACAGATCGAGCATAAGATGCTGAGCAACGCTATCGAAAGAGCACAGAAAAAAATAGAGAGTAATAACTATGGTATCAGAAAGAACTTGTTGGAATATGACCAGGTAAATAATGAGCAAAGAGAAATTATATACGCGGAAAGAAGAAAAGTTCTGGACGGTGAAAGTATGCGTGATACCATTTACCGCATGATCACTGAAATTGTAGAAGACAGTGTTAACACTTGTATTAGTGAGGATCAAAGTCCACAGGATTGGAATTTTGGTGAGCTTGGGGAGCTGCTGCTCCCGATTATTCCATTGCCTAATGTAGAGTTTACACCGGAACAGCTTCGTGGCATGAAGAAGAATGATTTGATTCAGCTTCTGAAAGAGGACGCTGTTAAGATCTATGAAGAAAAAGAGCTTGAATTCCCTGAGATTGAACAAATCAGAGAAATTGAGCGCGTTATCTTATTAAAAGTAATTGATCGTAAATGGATGGATCATATTGATGATATGGATCAATTGCGTCAGGGCATCGGATTAATGGCTTATGGTCAACGTCAGCCGGTTGTGGAATATAAGTTCCAAGGCTTTGACATGTTTGATTCCATGATTAATGCAATTCGCGAGGATACTGTCAAAGCTCTGATGCATGTACGTATTGAGCAGAGGGTAGAACGTGAACAGGTTGCAAAAGTAACCGGAACGAATAAAGATGACAGTGTTGCAAATGCACCTGTGAAGAGAGCGAGTAAGAAAGTTCAGCCAAATGATCCATGCCCATGCGGAAGCGGCAGAAAATACAAGCACTGCTGCGGTAGAAATGCATAATATTCCAAGTGAATTATTATACAAAAACAATTGAATTTTTATGAATACTGCGATATAATATCGTCAGATATTATATTAGGAATGACCGCGGTAAACGCACAATATGGTAAAAAACCCCAGATTGTGAGCACTTGTGGGCAAAATATAATATAAAAAAGAGGTGATTTAGTGGTAGAGTTGGATCAGTTTAAATATACGCTCAGCATTTATGAAAAACCATTAATTGAAGTGGGGGATTCACTTTGACCTCGCGAAAAAGAAAGATCGCGTGACAGAGATTGAACAAACCATGGAAGAACATGGCTTTTGGGATGATTCGGATAGAGCCCAGGGCTTTATGAAGGAACTGAAAAACCTAAAAGACGTAATTGAAGAATATGAGCATCTTAAAAGAGATTATGAGGATGTTCAGACACTGATTCAAATGGGTTATGAAGAAAATGATGAAAGCTTGATTCCTGAGATTGAGGAAGCTTTGAATGCATTTATAGGCGAATTAGATGAGCTTAAGCTTAGAACCCTGTTGTCTGGAGAGTATGACAAGTATAATGCCATATTAACGCTGCATGCCGGAGCCGGCGGAACAGAAAGCTGTGACTGGGCAAGTATGTTATGCAGAATGTATCAGCGCTGGGCCGATAAAAAAGGCTTCACTACGGAAATGATAGATTTCCTGGACGGCGATGAAGCGGGCTTTAAGTCAGTAACCTTACAGATCAATGGAATAAATGCCTATGGATATTTAAAGTCAGAACGAGGTGTGCATCGTCTTGTTCGTATATCTCCCTTCAATGCTGCAGGAAAGCGTCAGACCTCCTTTGTATCTTGTGATGTAATGCCGGATATTGAGGATGATATTGACATCGAGATTAATGAAGAAGAGCTTCGTATTGATACGTACCGGTCCAGTGGTGCCGGTGGACAGCATGTAAATAAGACTTCTTCCGCAATACGAATTACCCATTTGCCTACAAATATTGTAGTGCAGTGTCAAAATGAGCGTTCACAGCTGCAGAATAAGGATAGAGCGATGAAAATGTTAAAAGCAAAGCTTTATTTACTCCGGCAGCAGGAGAATCAGGAAAAGATATCAGGAATCCGTGGTGAAGTGAAGGATATTGCATGGGGGAATCAAATCAGATCCTATGTGATGCAACCATATATGTTAGTGAAGGATCACCGTACGAATGAAGAAGTGGGAAATGCAATTAATGTACTGGACGGAAATCTGGATCCCTTCATCAACGCATATTTAAAATGGAATGCACAAAGTTCCATAACATAAGATGAGTTCCTTAAGGAGGGTTAATTATGCAGAGTACGAAACAAGCGGTCTTCGCTCTAGGAGATAGGGAATATGGATTTGATATCATGGATGTTAATACCATTGAAAAGGTTATTCCTATCTTACCGGTAGCTAATATCCCAGCTAATTTTAAGGGTATCATACAGTTAAGAGGAGAGACCATACCAGTTTACAGCCTTCGCAGAAAATTTGGCCTTCCGGATGTTCCTACAGATGACAATACTCGGTATATCATTGCAAAGGCTGGTGGAATGCTGGTGGCGTATGAAGTTGACCAAATGAAGGAAATTGTACAGCTTGAACAAGATCAATTAAATGAGTTTCCATCTATACTAAAAAGTTTAAACACCTCCTATGTTAAATTTGTTACTAATGTGAATGGCAGACTGATCCTTGGGCTTGATCAAAATAAGCTTATGGCGCAGGAAGAGGAAGCTATGTTAAATCGGAAATGGGATTCATAAACAACAGAGCTGACTTAAGTCGCATAAAAAGCGTAAGTTAAGACAAATTTATTGCAAATGGCAATGTAAATACTTAAAAGGGAGAGTGGATTATGAAGAAAAAATTAGTTAGCATGTTGCTTGTAACAGCTATGGCTGCAACCATATTTACAGGCTGTAAAAAGGAAGAGAGTAATACGATCATAGTTGGTACGGAGGCTGGATTTGCACCATATGAATATATGGATGGTGACAAAGTTGTTGGTATTGATATGGATATTGCCCAGGCAATCGCCGATAGTATGGGTAAAGAATTGGTAGTTAAGAACATGGATTTTGATGGTGCTTTATTGGCTGTTCAAAATGGAACCGTTGATTTTGTTGCAGCTGGTGTATCTGTGGATGCAGAACGTGCTAAGGTTATGGACTTCTCCACAGAATATGTTGATTCAACTGAGGTAGTTGTTGTTAATGCGGCAAATCCTGCGGTTACTACTGTTGATGATGCTGGTCTCGCTGGTAAAATTATTGGTGTTCAGCAGGGAAATATCGCTGATTTCTATGTGGAAGAGAATGTTGAATCCAAAGAAATTAAGCGTTATACTAAGTTTGCTCAAGCTTCTGAGGATTTAAAGAATGGCAAAATTGATTGTATCGTTATGGATCAGTATCCTGCGGAGGAATTAGTAGCAGCTAATTCTGAATTAGTAATTATGGATGGTACTTTGTTCCAGGATAAATATGCAATCGCTGTAGATAAAGGCAATAAAGAATTATTAGATGAGATTAATACTGTGATTGAAGATTTAAAGGCAAGTGGTAAAATGGACGAAATTATTGCGGCACATACAAGCAAATAACAATAATTTAGCTTGAATTTGCATTAGATGTACTAAGATAATAAGGAGGCTGTTAGCTAAATCGACAGCCTCTATCTCTATGTAAAATAAAAGCTATGATAAAGGGTAAAAATAGGAGTAGGC